>JAAXIW010000144.1 GCA_012270135.1 Brevundimonas sp.
CGGACGATGATGTGCGGCTGGCCGAAATAGCCGAGGCCCCAGGCCATGGCCGAGACGACGCTGATGACCGTGGCCCCCTCGAACAGGTTGAGCAGGCCGGGATCGATGGCGCGGACGGCCTCGGCCGTCTCGGCCACGCCGCCGACCTGGGTCAGGGCCACGATGGGCACGAGGATCAGGGCCACGAACATGATGCAGCCCTGCACGAAGTCGGTCAGGCTGACCGCCATGAAGCCGCCCAGCAGGGTGTAGGCCATGACCACCCCGGCGGTGATAATCAGGCCCCAGCCGTAGTCCAGGCCGAAGGCGCTCTCGAACAGCTTGCCCCCCGCGACCAGTCCGGACGAGGTGTAGAGGGTGAAGAAGATGACTATGACGACCGACGAGATGATGCGGAGCAGCCGGGTGCGGTCGAGGAAGCGCTTGTCGAAATAGTCGGGGATGGTCAGGGCGTCGCGCGCCAGCTGCGTATGCAGCCTCAGCCGCGGGGCCACGATCAGGTAGTTGGCCAGGGCGCCGATGAACAGGCCAATGGCGATCCACGCCGACGACAGGCCGCTGAGGTACATGGCCCCGGGCAGGCCGAGCAGCATCCAGCCGCTCATGTCCGAGGCCCCCGCCGACAGCGAGGCCACGGCCGGACCCAGCCTGCGCCCGCCGAGGATGTAGCCCGACACGTCGCTGGTCGACTCGCGATAGGCGTAGAGCCCGATGCCGAGCATCACGATGAAGTAGAGGCCGAGGGAGATGAGGACGCCGGTTTCCATGCCCAAGGGGTAGCAGCGTTGCCTTGGCGGGGTCCAGCCCCGCCCCGGGTTCAGCCCGGAGCGCCGAGGAAGTCCCGCTTGCCGATCGGCAGGCCCGCCTGCCGCAGCAGTCCATAGGCCGTGCTCAGATGGAAGAAGACGTTGGGGATGGCGAAACCGACGACATAGGCCTGACCCTTGAACGGCCACTCCCCGCCGGGGAATTTCAGCACGACGTCACGCTCTTCCTGCCCGTCGATGGCCTCGCGCGGGACCGAGCCGATGAAGTCGAGCGTCGAGGCGATCCGCGCCTGCAGCTCGGCGATGGTGGTCTCCGTGTCTTCATTGACCGGAGCCTCGACCCCCGACAGCCGGGCGACGCACAGCTTGGAGCCGTCGCAGGCGATCTGCACCTGTTTCGACAGTGGGTGCATGTCGGGGGCCAGACGCAGCGCGAGGTAGCCCTCGGCGTCCTCGCCGGTCTCGGCCGCATGGGCCACGGCCTTGTCGAGAATGGCCGACAGCGCCTTCAGCCCTCGCGTGAAGACGGGAACGGTCAGGTCATAGAGTTCGGTGGCCATGGCGGTCGCTCCTCGCGGGTTTCGGCTACGCTTCTGGCATGGCCTCAGGGGAAGGTCACCACCGTGCGAACGGCCTTGCCCTCGGCCAGCGCATCGAACGCCGCGTTGATCTCTGCCAGCGGGATCGTCCCGCTCAGCAGCCGGTCGACCGGCAGCCGGCCCTCGCGGAACAGGGCGACGTAGCGCGGGATGTCGCGGCTGGGCACGCAGGTGCCGATGTACGACCCTTTCAGCGTCCGTTCCTCGGCCACCAGCTGCACCACATTGACCGCCAGGGTGGCCTCGGGCGGCGGGAGGCCGGCGGTGACCGTGGTCCCGCCCCGGCGGGTCATCCTCCACGCCGTCTCCAGCGCCCGGACGCTGCCGGCCATCTCGAACACGAAATCGGCCCCGCCCCCGGTCAGGGCCCGGACCTGCTCCACCGCGTCGGGGTCGGCGGCGTTGACCGTCTTCACCGCGCCCAGCGACCGCGCCAGCGCCAGCTTGTCCTCGCTCAGGTCCACGGCCACCACCGGCGACGCCCCGCTGGCCAGCGCTCCGAGCACCGACGACAGCCCGACCCCTCCGAGCCCGACCACGGCCACCGACTGCCCGGCCCGGACCTTCGCCGTATTGACCACCGCCCCGACCCCCGTCAGCACCGCGCAGCCGAACAGGGCGGCGTGCTCGAACGGCAGGTCGGCCTCCACCTTGACCAGCGAGCGCCGCGACACCACGGCATGGCCCGCGAAGGCCGAGCAGCCGAGATGATGATTCAGCGTCTCGCCCGCGCTGTGGATGCGCCGGTCCCCGCCCAGCAGCACGCCCCGGCCGTTGGCGGCGGCGCCCGGCTCGCACAGGGCCGGCCGCCCGCCCGCGCAGGGATCGCAATGGCCGCAGCTGGGCATGAAGACCATGACCACGTGATCGCCCACGGCCAGATCGCCCACGCCCGGCCCCAGCGCCTCGACCACGCCGGCGGCCTCGTGGCCCAGCGCCATCGGCATCGGCCGCGGCCGGTCGCCGTTGATGACGCTGAGATCGGAATGGCACAGGCCCGCCGTCCTGACCGCGACCAGCACCTCGCCCTCGCCTGGCGGATCGAGCGTCACCGTCTCGAGCGACAGCGGGCGGCTGTCGGCGTAGGGGCGGGCGGCGCCCATGGCCCGGAGGACGGCGGCGGTGGTTTTCATGCCGGCGACGCTAGGCGCTTGACGCCGCGTCCGCCAAGCCCAAGGCTCGGACCCAAGCGGACTCGACCGAAGCCCGCACGAAACGCGCTCAAGCAGCGAGGCGCCGCGCGCCGAGCGTTAGCGCCCACAAAAGGGGAACCAAGTGACGGGGACGATCGAGCGGACCAAACGCGGCGACTACCGCCGCTTCCAGGCCATTTCGACGCGCTGGATGGACAATGACGTCTACGGCCACGTCAACAACGTCGTCTACTATTCTTGGTTCGACACGGCGGTGAACCGGCTGCTGGTCGTCAACGGCCTGCTCGACATCCACCACGGCAAGGTCATCGGCCTCGTCGCCGAGACGCGCTGCCGCTATTTCTCGCCCACCGCCTTCCCGGACGAGATCGAGGCCGGCGTCCGCGTCGCCCATGTCGGCACCTCTTCGGTCCGCTACGAGATCGGCCTGTTCCGCAACAACGAGCAGGACGCCGCCGCCGTCGGCAGCTTCGTGCATGTCTACGTCGACCGCGAGACCAAGCGACCGGTGCCGGTCGACGACAAGATGCGGGGGTTTCTGGAGAGCCTGAAGACCTAGGTCAGTCGTCCAGCCGCCCCATCAGCGCCAACGCGCCCACGGCGGTCAGCCCCCCGCGCGCGAAGGCCCCGACGATGGCGCCGGTGGCCACGGCGGCGGGCCCGGTGACCGGGCGGGCCTCGTCCCCCTCGACGCTGG
>JAAXIW010000267.1 GCA_012270135.1 Brevundimonas sp.
GGCGCCATCACCGCCGTCGGCGGCGTCGCCCTGACCGGCCGGCTGGCCCAGCTGCAGGTGGTGCAGGCGGGCGAATACGCCACGCTCGCCACCAACAACCAGTTCAACTTCCGCCTCGTGCCGCCGCCGCGCGGGCGGATCCTCGATCGCAACGGCGTGGTCATCGCCGGCAACCGGCCCAGCTTCCGGGTGCTGGTGGTCCGCGACGAGACCAAGGATCTCGACCAGACTCTCGACCTGCTCGGGCGTCTGCTGCCGGACACCGTCGATCGCCGCCGCTCGATCATCCGCGACGTCAACGCCGCGCCGCGTTTCTCGCCCGTGCCGGTGAAGAGCGACCTGACCTGGGAGGAGTTCGCCAAGGTCAACCTCTACGCCAATGAGCTGCCCGGCGTGATGGCCGATATGAACGAGGCGCGCTTCTACCCGTTCGGCGGCTCCTTCGCCCATGTCATCGGCTATGTCGCCAAGCCGAACGACCGTGACATCAAGGCCATCGAGGAGCGCGGCGAGAAGGTCCCGGAAATCCTTTACAATCCGGGCTTCCGCATCGGCCGCCAGGGCGTGGAGAAGGCCTTCGACGCCGATCTGCGCGGCGAGGCCGGCGGCAACCGCGTCGAGGTCGACGCCCGCGGCCGCGTCGTGGCCGAGGATGTCGGCGGCTCGAAGCCCCCGGTGCCGGGCAAGGACGTCGTCCTGACCCTCGACGCCGATGTTCAGAACCGCGCGCTCGAAGTCTTCGGCGAGGAGTCGGGCGGCTGTGTCGTGATGGATGTGCGCAATGGCGACATCCTGTGCATGGTCTCGGCTCCGTCGTTCGACCCGAACCTGTTCGTCGGCGGCGTGCCCTCCAGCATCTACCGCGCCCTGGCCGACTACGAACGGCTGCCGCTGCTGGACAAGGCGATCTACGGCACCTTCCCGCCGGGCTCGACCTTCAAGATGACCACGGCCCTGGCCCTGCTCGACGCCGGCATCGATCCGAAGGAGCGGGTGGTCTGCACTGGCGGCTATCGCTTCGGCGCCCGCACCTTCCGCTGCTGGAAGGCCGGCGGGCACGGCGCGATGGACATGCACAACGCCATCAAGAACTCGTGCGACACCTATTTCTACCACCTGTGCAACCGCGCCGGCGTCGACCGGATCGCGCGGGTGGCCGAGGATCTCGGCTTTGGTCAGGCCTATGAGATCGGCATCGCCGGCCAGTCCAGCGGCACGGTTCCCTCCACTCGCTGGAAGCGCGCCTACACCGAGGCGACCAGCTGGGACGACGACCCGACCTGGTATCCGGGCGAAACCCTGTCGGTGTCGATCGGGCAGGGGGCCCTGGCGGTCAACGCCCTTCAACTGGCGGTGATGACCTCGCGCATCGCCCATGGGCGCAAGGCGGTTCAACCGCGCCTGGTCAAGGCGGTCGGCGGGGAGTCGCGCACGCAGGCGCCGGCCTTCGCCGATCTGCCGTTCAGCGACCAGCACCTCGACATCGTCCGCGCCGGCATGGCGGCCGTGGCGAACGACGTCACCGGCACCGCCTACCGCACCTCGCAGCTCGGGCTGGGCGATATCCAGATGGCGGGCAAGACCGGAACCGCCCAGTCGCGGGACTACAAGGCCGGTGAGTCGCGGGGCCCTCGCAACGCCCAATGGTCCCGGCGCGACCACGCCCTGTTCGTCGCCTTCGCCCCTCATGACGCGCCGCGCTACGCCATCGCCCTGATCGTTCAGCACGCGCCCTCGGGCGGCTCGGTCGACGCCGCGCCCAAGGCCCGCGAGATCATGAAGACCGTCCTGCTCAAGGACCCCGACATGCGCGCCCGCATCGAACGGCCGCTGCCGCCGGAGGCCGAGGGGCCGGTCGGCGCCGATGAGGGCGAGGCGGGCGCGGCGCCGGGCGGGGAGGTCACCGGCCCCGAGGCCGCCGAGGTCGCCCCCCCGCCGCAGCCCGCGCCGCGGCCGGCGCCCACGGCCACCTCCGGGCCGCGCCCCTATCTGTCGGAGCCGCCTCAATGACCGCCTCGGCCCTGACCCGTCCCGGCGAGCGCGACCGCCTGTCGACCAAGATCACCGAGCTGGACTGGCGGATCGTCGGCCTGCTGTGCGTGATCGCCGGGGTCGGCGCGGCCATGCTCTATTCCATCGCGGGCGGTCAGTGGCAGCCGTGGGCGGCCGACCATCTGATCCGCTTCGGCGCCATGCTGGTCGTCATGCTGTGCCTGGCCATGGTCCACCCGAAATGGTGGTTCCGCGGAGCCTATCCGCTCTACGCCGTGCTGCTGGTCATGGTCCTCATGATCGAGTTCACGCCGCTGGGCTATGTCGCGGGCGGCGCGCGCAACTGGCTCAATCTCGGCGTCATCCGCGTTCAGCCCGCCGAGTTCATGAAACTGGGCCTCGTCCTGGCCCTGGCCCGCTGGTACCACAATCATTCGGCCCAGGACGCCCGCTGGTCGTGGAAGCTGCTGATCCCGGCCGGGATGATCGGCGTGCCCTTTCTGCTTGTCGCCAAACAGCCCGACCTCGGCTCGGCCATGATCATCGGCCTGACCGGCGGAGCCATCATGTTTCTCGCCGGCCTCAGCTGGCGCGTCATCGCCGCCGGGGCCGCCGCCGCCGCCGCCGCCATCCCGCCCTTCGTCCTGTTCGTGATGCACGACTACCAGCGCAACCGCGTGCTGACCTTCCTCAACCCGGAAGCGGATCCCTCCGGCACGGGCTACAACATCATCCAGTCCAAGATCGCCCTGGGCTCCGGCGGGGTCCTCGGCAAGGGCTACGGCCTGGGCAGCCAGAGCCAGCTCGAATTCCTCCCCGAGCGGCACACCGACTTCATCTTCTCCACCGTGGCGGAAGAGTTCGGCTTCATCGGTTCGTTCGGCCTGCTGGCCTGCTATGTCGGCGTCATCCTGATCGCCCTGCGCATCGCCTCGCTGGCGCACAGCCATTTCGGCCGCATCGCCGCCGCCGGCATGACCGCCTTCTTCGCCCTGTTCGTGCTGATCAACGGGGCCATGGTCATGGGCCTCGCCCCGGTCGTCGGGGTGCCGATGCCGCTGCTGTCCTATGGCGGGTCGTCGATGATGACGGTGATGATCGGCTTCGGCCTGGTGCTATCAACCCGGGACAACCGCTACCCCGAACTTCCGAAAGGGCAGGGTCAGTTCAGATCGGCGTGTTCACGCGTTAG
>JAAXIW010000069.1 GCA_012270135.1 Brevundimonas sp.
CGGCAATGGTCATCCCGGTTCCAATTCGTGGGGGAGTGGTCCGCGGCCGTCCTGGGATCGGATATCGTCATGACGGCTCTGACCTACGCGCCCACGGGCGGCATTGTCGCGGCGCCCACGACGTCGCTGCCGGAAAAGATCGGCGGTCAACGGAACTGGGATTATCGCTACTGCTGGCTGAGGGATGCGACCTTCGCCCTGTTGTCCTTGCTGGACGCCGGATACCTCGATGAGGCGCGCGCCTGGCGCGAGTGGCTGTTGCGCTCCATCGCCGGCAGCCCGGCTCAAGTTCAGATCATGTATGGCCTCGGCGGTGAACGCCGGCTGCCGGAACTCGAGCTCGACTGGCTGCCGGGCTATGAGCGTTCCCGTCCCGTACGCATCGGCAATGCGGCGGCCGGCCAGCTGCAGCTGGATGTCTATGGCGAGGTGATGGACGCCTTTTATCAGGCGCGTTGCGCGGATCTGGACCACAACCATGAAGCCTGGGGGCTCCAGAGGGTGCTGCTGGACCACCTGGAGACGATCTGGAACCAGCCCGACGAGGGAATCTGGGAAACGCGCGGCGGTCGTCAGCACTTCACCCATTCCAAGGTGATGGCCTGGGTCGCTTTCGACCGCGCCGTGCGCAGCGTGGATGCGTTCGGCCTCTCCGGGCCGGCGGATCGTTGGCGACGGCTGAGACGCGAACTCCGGGAGGATATCTGCCGCAACGCCTTCGACGAGGATCTGAACAGCTTTGTTCAGGCCTATGGCTCCAAGCGGCTCGACGCCAGCCTGTTGTTGCTGCCGTTGGTGGGCTTCCTGCCCCCGGAAGATCCGCGAGTCCGCGGCACGGTCGCCGCCGTCGAGCTGCGTTTGCTCAGCGATGGCCTGGTCCTGCGCTACGACACCGCGGACACTCATGACGGCTTGCCGTCAGGCGAGGGCGCGTTCCTCGCCTGCAGCTTCTGGCTGGCTGACAACCTCGTCTTGCAGGGCCGTCGTGCCGAAGCTCGGAACCTCTTCGAACGGTTGCTCGCTCTGCGCAACGACGTGGGTCTACTCGCCGAACAGTACGACCCGGTGGCGCGGCGTCAGGTCGGCAACTTCCCGCAGGCCTTCTCACATCTGGCATTGGCGGACACCGCCCGGAATCTCTCGCTGTCACAGCGTCCGGCCGATCAGCGGGGACGCCAGCGGCGGCACTCCAGTTGACGAAAGAGATCGCCAGCCGACTTTGCGCCTCGGCGAATTCGGAGGCGAGAAGGAGCACTGGCACCAGCCGACGCGCGAAGCCTCTTCAGTGGAACGCGAACCATCTCGCACCGGGCTCGCCGTGGCCTCTTCAGAAGCGTGGCGGGCGAGGTCGGCTTGGGAGACCATCCCACAGCACTTTCCGGTTTCGTCCACCACCGGGATGCGGCGGATCTGATTCTCCTCCAATGGTACGCCGGCAGTCGTCCAGGTCCGTCTGAGGCGTGGTGGTCACAGCCGGTTGAGACATCACCTCTCGCACCGCGGCGTCGGGGCCTTTCCCGGGCCATCCCACGGCAGCCGATGTCGCGATCGGTGACGACGCCGCTCGGGCGTTCGCCCTCGTCGAGAACCGGCAGTTCTCCGTAATCATGGCCGACCATCAACCTGGCCGCCTCGCTCAGCCGCGTTTCCGGCGAGCAGCAGGCCGGATCGGGGGTCATGACGTCTTGCACCAACGTCGGGGCCATCCTTTCGTCGTTGGGGTCACAGGTCGAACACAAAGCGACCTTGGTGCAGCACCCCCTGCTTGCAACACAGGTCCTTGAAGTCAGGGCGGAGGGGGAGCGGAGACTTCACCAGCGCGGCGGTGACGAGGGCCGCAAGCGCTGCGCACGGGCGCCGCCGAACAGCGCCGTCATCCAGCCCGTGACGGACATGCCGTCCGGCGTGCAGTCGCGGGTTTGACGCGTCCGGCCAGGGCCCTTGCCGGAGGGAGGAGCCGGTACGGCTGGCGTCGGCCGACGGAGTCGTCCGGGGCCGCCAGGCTCCTTCCGCTCGATCGGGCTTGAAAGCGAAGACGAGGGATTGGACGCCGGCGCCCGTATACCTCAGTACACCCCTTTCAGTTCCGGAGCATCAGTATGACCCCGCGCAAAATCCTCTCGCTCGTCGGCGCCGCCGGCGCCCTGCTGCTGGTCGCCACCCAGGCCGACGCCCACGCCCGCGTCGTCGCCTCGAACCCCGCAGCCAACGCGACCGTGATCTCGCCCCGCGCGATCACGCTGACCTTCAGCGAACGCGTGGCCCCGGCTTTCTCGGGCCTCGAAGTCATTAGCGGCGCCGGTGTGAAAACCGCCGTGGCCACCACGGTGTCGGAGGACGGCAAGACCCTTTCGGGTCGACCCGCTCGCGCCCTCGCCGCCGGCGCCTACACCGTCAACTGGCACGCGGCCTCGGCGGACGGTCACCGGATGACCGGCAGCATCGCGTTCACGGTGCGCTGAGCCTTCGTGCTCGACGTCCTCGTCATCCTGCTCCGGCTCGCGCAGTACGGCGGCGCCGTCATCCTTCTCGGGACGCCGCTATTCCTGCTCTATGGACTGCGCGAGGTGGACGGGCGGACCCTCGCCTGGCCGAGACCGCTTCTGCTCGCCGCCGCGGCCGTCGTCGCCCTCGGGTCGGCGGCCGCGCTCGCGGCCCAGACCGCGGTGATGGCGGGCTCGGTCGCCGAGGGGCTCAAGCCCGCGGCCCTGGGCTTTATGATCACCGGCACGAGCCTCGGGCCGGCCTTCCTGATCCGCGCCGCCACGGCTGCGGCCGCCGTTTTTGTTTTGGCGCTGGCCAAGCCGTCGAGGCCGCTCTGGATCCTCGTCAGCCTGGCGGGACTGATCGTAGGCGCCAGTTTCGCCTGGACGGGACATGGCGCGGCCACCGAAGGCGCCGGCCGCTATATCCATCTGACGGCGGCGGTCTTTCACAGCTGGGCCGCCGCGGTCTGGCTCGGCGCGCTCGCGGCCTTGCTGATCCTGACGCTTTGGCGCTCCCCGGCGTCCTCGGATGGCGACCGACTCCTCCATCGGGCGCTGCACGGCTTTTCCGGCGTGGGCACGGCCTCGGTCGCCCTGCTCGTTCTCAGCGGACTGAGCACCAGCTGGTTGCTCGTTGGACCCGACGGACTGGCCCGCCTCCTCGCCAGGCCCTA
>JAAXIW010000304.1 GCA_012270135.1 Brevundimonas sp.
AAAAGCGTCGCCCCTCCCCCCTTCGCCTTGCCGCTCGCTGCCCGCGCGGAGGCGCAGGCCCTCTCCCGCCGGGAGAGGGACCGCCCTACCGAGCCAGCCCGTTCCTCGCCATCTCCCGTGGCGAAGCTCAGCGATACATCGCCCCGAGTTGGGCGGGGAGCGCCTGGCGCACGCTATCGACGCTATAGGCCTGACCCGTCACGCAGGCGTGCAGATAGCTGGTTCCGATGATCAGAAGCGCGAGAACGCCCCCTATTCTCGCGACGCGCCTCGTGAACCTGTGCCAGCGCATCGCGCTCTACCGCGCCGGCGCGTCCTTCACATACTGGTCCAGCCAGCGGGTCATTTCCCACAGGGTGTGGCCCACCGACTCGCGCGCCCGGTAGCCGTGCGCCTCCAGCGGCAGGACGACGTAGCGCACCGTGGCGCCGTTGCCCTTCAGGGCCGCGTAGAACCGCTCCGATTGCACCGGGAAGGTGCCCGAGTTGTCGTCGGCCTCGCCGTGGATCAGCAGGATCGGCTCGTTGACCCGGTTGGCGTAGGTGAACGGCGACATCTCCGTATAGGTGTCGCCGGCCTCCCAGTAGGTCCGCTGCTCGGCCTGGAATCCGAACGGCGTCAGCGTCCGGTTGTAGGCGCCCGACCGCGCGATGCCGGTGCGGAACAGGTCGGTATGGGCCAGCAGGTTGGCGGTCATGAAGGCGCCGTAGCTGTGCCCGCCGACCGCGATCCGGTCGCGGTCCGCCACGCCCATTTCGACCACCGCGTTGACCGCTGCCTCGGCCGAGGCGCGCAGCTGTTCGATATAGGTGTCGTTCGGTTCGGCCCCGTCGACGCCGATGATCGGCATCGAGGGATTGTCCAGCACCGCATAGCCCTGGGTCAGCAGGAACAGGTGGCTGGAGCCGCCGGGCCGAACGAAGCGGTTGGCGGTATCGACCACCTGCCCGGCCACGTCGGCGTCGGTGAACTCGGCCGGATACGCCCACATCACCAGCGGCAGCGGCCCGTCGCGGTCCTTGTCGTAGCCGGACGGCAGATACAGCGTCCCCGACAGCCGCACCCCGTCGGCGCGGGTGTAGGTGATCAGCTGACGCGACACCCCGGCCAGCTGCGGGGCCGGGTCCGGGAAGGTGGTCAGGGCGTCGGGCGCCTGGCCGTCCAGATCGCGGACATACAGGTTCGGCGGATCGACGCGGGTCTCGCGCCGCGTCACCAGCCGCCGCGCGTCGTCGTCCAGAATGCCGACGATGGTTTCGTAGTCGCCGGTCGCCGAGGTCCACAGTCGCTCGGTCTGGCCGCTCGACAGGTCCATGGCGGCGAGGAAGGGATATTCGCCCTCGCGCGTGGCCCCGGCTCCGCTCATCAGCACCCGCCCATCGGACGTGAACCGCGCCACCGGGAAACCGGCCGCGTTGGGGTCGGTCACCGGGAAGCCCGGATCGTTGTAGCGGTCCTGATAATTCCGCTCGAGCAGCACCCGGCCCTCGCCCGGGTTTGAGGGGTCGACGACGTAGCGGGTCTCGTGCCGGGTGTTGAACCAGCGAGTGTAGACCAGCGCCGTGTCCGCATCGCCCCAGGTGATCCCGGAATAGCGTTCGGGCAGATCGATCAGCCGGGTCGGCTCGCCGCTGAACGGCGCGGCCAGCATGAAGACCCGGTCACGCACCTCGGCCGCGTTGCGGGGATCGCCGCCGTCCTGGGCCTCGGCCCAGACCAGGGTCGAGGGCGCGTCGGCGCGCCACTGCACCGACCGCGGCCCCGGGGCGGTGGCGTCGAACGCCGTCGGAATGTCGTCCCGCAGCGGCAGGTCGGCCACCCGGTGCACCACCCGCCCCTGCAGGTCCGTCACCACCACCTCGGTCGGGAACAGCCGCGCCGGCACGATATAGCTCCACGGCTGCTTGACCGTGGTCTTCAGCAGATAGCGGCCGTCCGGCGAGACGCTGGCGCCCAGATGCACCGCCGGCTCGCCCACGGTCCGCGCCGCGCCCCGCAGCGGAACCAGGGTCAGCTGCGAGGTGAAATAGTGCTCGAACAGCGCCTCGTCGCCCGCGTTCGACAGCAGGTCCTGATAGGTCCGCACCGGCGCGGCCCGGCCCATGCTCTCCTCGATGGTCGGCCCCGACGGCGGGCGCGACACGTCCGGCGCCGCGCCCCGGCCCTGAGGAACCATCCGCGCCATCAGGCCCGAGCTGTCGGGCAGCCAGTCGAAGGCCCCGCCCGCCGCGGCGTTGACCCGTGCGTCGGTCAGTCTGCGCGCCTGTCCGCTGGCCACGTCCGCGACCCACAGCTCCAGCCCGGTCGGCGCGTCCATCAGGAAGGCCACGGCCTTGCCGTCCGGCGACCAATTCGGCGAGGTGAAGCGCGCGCCCTCGGGCAGGGCCACGGCCCGCGCCGCGCCGCCCGCCACCGGCTGGAAGCTCAGCCCCGTCAGCCAGCTGACCCGGCTGTTGGCCGGCCCGTTGTTCCGCGGATTGATCCGGTAGCCGCCCAGCCGCAACATCGGCTCGGCCAGTTCGGCGATCGGCGGCAGGTTCGAGCGGTCGAACAGCGCCAGGGTCGTCCGGTCCGGGCTCAGGCTCGGCGTCGGCGTCGGCTTCCTGTCGAGAATGTCCGCGATCGGCGCCGGCGGCTGCTGATAGCCCGAGGCGTCCTGGGCCAGCACGGGGCCGCTGATGGCGGCGATCAGCACGAAGGCGGGCAGGGCCCGGGCGAGAAAACGATGACGCATGTTGGATCCCCACAGCCCCCGGTTCGTCCGACGGGCGGCGTGACGCTAGGGTCCGTTCTCGCCGCCGGTCAAGGCCGGCGCGGCGCCGCACCCGTCATCGCATAGCAGCTGGCCCGCGTCGGCCGCCGCCCCGCCGGATCGCCGTAGGCCGCCCGGATCGAGCAGATGTCCGCCGGACTCAGCCGGCCCTTCCAGCGTTCCGGGTTGCAGTAGTTCATGATCGAGTCTGCGTCGTAATAGGTCTCGTCCGCCACTTCCGGCTCCGGCGTGCTCATCCGCGCAACGCAGTCCGGCGCGCGCGGGCTCACGTGGTCGTGGCTGAAGCCCAGCGCATGCCCCAGCTCGTGCAGGGCGTCGGCGTAGAAGCAGCCCTCACTCCCGACGCTGCCCCGCCGCCCGCAGATGCTGTTGGTGACCAGATAC
>JAAXIW010000257.1 GCA_012270135.1 Brevundimonas sp.
GTCCGCGAATGGGCGATGGTGACCGTGCAGCTCTCGCCCAGGAGCAGCTGCGCCATCGGCTTGCCGACGATGTTGGAGCGTCCGACGATGACCGCGTTCAGCCCCGACAGGTCGCCCAGCTCGGCCTTCAGCAGCATCAGGCAGCCCAGCGGCGTGCACGGAACCAGCCCCGGCAGCCCGACCGCCAGCCGTCCCGCGTTGACGACATGAAAGCCGTCGACGTCCTTGTCCGGATTGATCGCCCCCAGCACCGCCGAGGCGTCGATATGGCGGGGCAGGGGCAGTTGGACGAGGATGCCGTGAATGCCCTTGTCGGCGTTGAGGGCCGCAATCAGCGCCAGCAGCGTTTCCTGATCCGTCTCCTCCGGCAGCCGGTGCGTGTCAGAGCGCATGCCGGCGCGTTGCGTCGTCTCGCCCTTGTTGCGGACATAGATCTGGCTGGCCGGGTCCTCGCCGACGATCACCACGGCCAGGCCGGGCTTGATCCGGTGCGCGGCCTCCAGTCGGGCCGAGGCGGCGGCGACGCGCTCCACCAGGCCGGCGGCGAAGGCCTTGCCGTCGATGATGGTCGCGCGGGCGGGTTCGGCCGTCATGGTTCGGGTCCGTCGTCAGGAATGGTGCGGTGAGCGCGATTTACAGACGGGGCGGTTCGGCGTCTATGATCGAGGTCGTATTCCAGGGGGACCGCATGCGCCGTCACACCATCCTCGCCGCCGTCAGCTCAATGGCGCTCGTTCTGGCCGCCGGCGCCGCCCAGGCGCAGTCCGCACAGCCGCTGTCTGTGGGTGCGACGGTGCAGGGGGCCATCGAGGAAGGCGACCTGACCCAGGCCGAGGAGTCGTACCGCTACGACGACTATGCGGTCACCGCGCGGGCGGGCCAACGCTTCGAGGCCGTCCTTCGGTCCGGCGATTTCGACGCCTGGCTGGAGGTCTTCCCGGCGGACGGGTCGACGGAAGCGATGGGATCGGACGACGACGGACTCGGCGAGGGCACCGATTCCCGCCTGCGGTTCACCGCGCCCGAGGCGGGGACCTACATCCTGCGGGCTCGCCCGCTCTCGGGCCTCGAAGGCGGCGCCTATACGCTCAGCCTGACCGAACGCCCGCCTGCGCCCCGCGCTCCGCGCCCGTCCGGCATCCGCCTCGGCCAGACCCTCGACGGCGAACTGTCGGCCCGCGATCCGGAGACCGACGACGGCCGGCCCTACGACGCCTTCAGCTTCCGGGCCCGGCAGGGCGAGCGGTTCGCCGTTTCGCTGGACAGCGAGGCCTTCGATCCGGTGGTGCGCGTCGGTCGAAATGTCGACGGGACCTTCGTTCAGCTGGCCGAGAACGATGACGGGCCCGATTCGGGGCTGAATTCGCGCCTCGTCTTCACCGCCCCCGAGAACGGCGAATATCTGATCCGGGTCACGCCGCTCGATGCGGCCGGGACCGGCGCCTACAGCCTCGGCCTTCGGGAGGGCCCGGCCCCGGCGCCTTCCCAGCCGATCGCCATCGGCGCCACCGTCGAGGGCGAGTTGACCGAGAGCGACGGCAAGAGCGAGGGCGACACGCCGACGGACGCCTGGCGCTTCGAGGGACGCGAGGGCCAGCGTATCCGCATCGAGATGATGTCGGACGATTTCGACACCTATCTGGAGCTGTTCGACGAAAACCGCGTCAGCCTGGACGAGGACGACGACGGCGGCCCGGAAGGCACCAATTCGCGCATCACCTTCACCCTGCCGCGAACGGGGGCCTACATCATCGAGGCCCGGGCCTTCGCCGACGGCACCGGCGGCTACAGCCTGTCGCTCACCGAGGTGCAGCCGGACCGCCTGCCGGAACCGATCGCCTTCGGCGCCTCGCTTCAGGGCGAAATCGGCGATGGCGATCCGCGCGACGACGACGACCGCGGCTACGACGCCTTCACCTTCTCCGGCCTGGAGGGCCAGCGTATCCGGGCCACCATGCGGTCCGGCGACTTCGACACCTATCTCCAGATCGGCAAGCTGGAGGGTGAGTTCAGCGCCTTGGCCGACGACGACGACGGCCTGATGGAGGGCACGGACTCCCAGCTGAATTTCACCCTGCCGGAGGACGGCGACTACGTTCTGCGCGTCCTGCCGCTCGGCTCGGACGGCAAGGGCCTCTACGCGCTCGAACTGATCGACCGCGGGCCCCAGCCCATGGCCGGCAGCATCCTGATCGGCTCGACGGCCTGGGGAGCCCTGACCGAGTCCGATGCGACGACGGACAGGAACACCCACTACGACGCCTACCGCATCACCGCGCGGGAGGACGAGAAATTGCTGATCACCATGGTCTCGAACGACGTCGACAGCTTCCTCGTCATCGGGCGCGAGAAGGCCAATGGCGATTTCGAGGTGCTCGGCAGCGACGACGACGGCCTGACCGACACCCACGCCAAGCTCGAATGGACCGCTCCGGACGACGGCGTGTTCGAGATCCGGGCGGGGGCGTATCAGCACGGCCAGACCGGGGTCTACGCCCTGACGGTCGAGAAGCAGCCCTGACCTGACCCGGTCGGCGACGGTGGAGTAGGCGTTTTGACGAGGACGGCCGACCGCAAGGATCAGCATCTCGACGTCATCCTCGCCGGCAAGGCGCGGCACGGCCGGGCCGGCGGTTTCGCGGATATCCACTTCGTGCACGAGGCCCTGCCGGACCTGGACCACGGCAAGATCGACCTGGGCGTCGACTTCCTCGGCCGGCGGCTCAAGGCGCCCTTGCTGATCAGCGCCATGACCGGCGGTCCCAGGCGGGCCGAGGCCATCAACGCCCGCCTCGCCGAGGCCGCCCAGCACCTGGGCATCGCCCTCGCCGTCGGCTCGCAACGGGCCTCCCTGGAAGCGGAGGGACCGACGCCGGGCCTCGACATGGCGCTGCGCCTCAAGGCCCCCGACACCCCCATTCTCGCCAACATCGGCGCCGCACAGCTGACCCGCGGCTTCGGCGTCGACGAGGCCCGGCGGGTGCTCGACATGATCGCCGCCGACGCCCTCGTCGTGCATCTCAACCCGCTGCAGGAGGCCTGCCAGCCCGAGGGCGACCGCGACTGGGGGGGCGTCGGCGCCGCCCTGGAGGCCCTGGTCAAGGCGCTCGACGCCCCGGTGG
>JAAXIW010000078.1 GCA_012270135.1 Brevundimonas sp.
CTCGGGCAGCTTCGCCGGGCAACGCCGGGCCCCGCGCTTCGACGGCGGCGAGCTGAAGGGACGGTGGCGCGCCACCGACACGCGCACCGTCGGCGGCAGCTATGCGACGCTCGACGGCCGCAGCGCCAGCGTCGAGGACGGTTCCCTCGACCGCGATCTCAACGGCGCCAACATCTCGCCCGACCGACTATTGCTGTGGGGCGAGTTCGAAACCGGTCCCGTCGCTCTGCGCCTGCAGGCCCAAACCTTCCTGAAGCGGGAATTCGATGGCGAGCCCGCCGCCAACGGTTTCGAGGGCTATGCGGTGCTGGACGCCGTGGCCCGTTACGAGGCGGGCTTCGGCACGGTGTCGCTGGGAGTGCAGAACCTGCTGGACGAACAGTACATCTCCTATTTCTCGGACACCCAGGGACCGACCGACAACCTGCGCTATTTCGCCGGGCGCGGCCGCACGGCGACCCTGACGCTGACGCGGAGCTTCTGAGCCGGTGCTGGCCGCGATCCGCACGCTGCACGCCTGGGCCGGGACCGCGCTGGCGGTTCTGGCCGTGGTGTTCGGCCTGACCGGAACGCTGCTGGTGGTCGAGGACGACTGGGTTCGCGCCACCGTCCCCGCCGCCCGCGTCCAGGTCGATCTCGATTCCGCCCGCCTGGGCGCGGCGCTGGACCGGCTGGAGGTGGCCGAGCCGACTCTGACTTCGGTGGTTTTGCCGGGCGGGGCGGTCGGGGTTCACCGGCTCTATCTGGCCGACGAAGGCTTCGGTTACGGCGACGCCGATGGCGCCGTGGTGGATCGCTGGCGGGGCGCGGCCCGGGCCGAGATCTGGATCTTCGACCTGCACCACGAACTGCTGGCCGGCCACACCGGCAAGCTGGTCGCCGGCGGCGCCGGCCTGGCCCTGGTGCTGATGATCCTGACCGGACTGATCGTCTGGATTCCGGCCTGGCGCGCCTCCGGCTGGCGGGTCTGGCCTCGCTCCGGCGCCCGGCGCGAACTGATCGGCAGCCACCGCAACCTCGGCCTGATCTTCGCCACTCCGCTGGTGGTCTTCAGCCTGACCGGGGCGGCCATCGTCTTTCACGGCGCCACCCAGGCCCTGCTGGGCGGCGCGCCGAAGCCGCCGACGCCGGTCGTCGGGACGGGGGACGTCGACTGGGTCCGCGCCCTGACGGCGGCGCAGGCCCGTTTTCCCGAGGCGACCCTGCGCATGGCCAGCCGTCCCGCCGCGCCGGGCCAGCCGGCCACGATCCGGCTGCGCCAGCCCGGCGAATGGCACCCCAACGGCCGCACCACGGCGACCATAGACCCGGCCACCAGCCGGGTGGTCGCAACGTTGGACGCCAACGCCCTGCCGACCGGCATCCGGGCGTACAACGCCTTCTACCCCCTGCACGCCAGTTCCATCGGCGGCTGGCTCTACGACTGGGTGACTGCGCTCAGCGGCCTGGCCATGGCCGGGCTAGGCCTGGTTGGCGCCTGGGCCTTTCTGACCAAACCGAGGCGGCGTTCGCTCCGCCCTCAACACCTCGACCCCGCCCCATGAGGCCCGCCTCCTCGCGCTTGGGTCTCGGCTTTGGGTTAAGCCGCTTATCCCGACACCACTGTCCATTAGGGAAGCCTGCGCCCCGCGCTCCGGAACGCATCGTCGGACCCGACGTTTTAGCTGCGGTTCGCCAAACGCCTGCGGGCCGTTTCTGCTGGGAGTCCCGCCGCGCGAAGTTGCGGCGGGACTTTCGCAGCTTGGCACAGCATTGCAGAGCCAGCGGGCGCGCTTCAGCTTGTGCAAGCCGCGCGTCGCGCCGCGGTCTGGCGAGCTCGGTTCGGCATCGGAGCAGTTCGGGGATCTGACTGGGCTCGCACGTCTCAGCCACGTTTCAACCAGCCCAACGCCGCCTTCAGGGGCCAGACCGTCCCGGCGAAAGCGAGCCGCGCAGATTAACACGCGGTCTCAGGACGCGGCCTAGCGAGGCGTGGGGATCACCGAGGCAGTCTCGCCGTATGACCCTTCCAATCAGTGAAGGGTCAAAGCGTTCGATCTCTGGCCGATTAGCGCACCGCCTCGCGAATTTCAGGCTGCATGTCCGGCGTCAGCACCGCCGGGCGTGGAGGAAGCGGTCCCTCCCCGCGCTCGCCGTTCCGCTCGATGTCAGCAATCAGCAATTTCATTTCCGCGATCTCGCGGACCTGGCTGGCGATGATCTCGTCGGCGAGTTCCCGGACCCTCGGGTCGCTGATCTGCGACTTGCTGGCGTTGTTGATGGCGATGGAGTGGTGCGGGATCATGGCGCGCATAAACGTGGTGTCGCTCACCAGGGTCTGGGCGCGATTCATGTAGAGCAGCAGCACGCCGAGAACCGCCGCCACCGCGACGACCGTGATCTTGGTCCGCTTGCCCTCGTACATGCTCCACATGAAGCCCAGCATGATGACCGCCATAACGCAGCCCATGATCAACGACGCCATCAGGCGGTTCAGACTGAACAGTGCGTGGTCGAGGCTGTAGACCAGCTGATACATCAGGAAGAACATCACGACCGTCGAGGTCGCGATCATCGCCACGAACTTGCCCCAGCCCATTTTCATCATCGGAATCCTCCCGCAGAACGTTGTCGCATAGCAACGCCGCGCAGACGTCGCCTGTTCCCGAACACGGGAGTCGCATCCGACGAGGGCCGGTCGACCTAGACGTCGCAGAAGCCGGATGGGTCTCGATCAGATCAGGCTGTTGCGCGGCCTCACCAGGGCACGCGTGTTGCCGGAGCGCTGCTAGATAGCGACGCCTGAACCATGCGGGCGCAGGGCCGCGCACAGGGCTCTGGCCGCCAGGGCCGGCCCAGCCGGTCAGTGACGGCAGGCATGCGTAAAGGACGGCGTGTTGAATCGAGCTTGGAAACCCCTGTAGGTTCATGGCGACCCGCCCGTCTCTTGGGCAGAAGGAGCAATCCTTGGCGACGTACTCCGACACCATCCAGTTCACGGTGATCCGCGGCGATGGCGACTGGCAGGTTCTGCGCGATGGCCGAAATTCTGGACATTTCGACTTCAGTGTCGACGCCATCGAATCCGCGCTCGTCAAGGCGCCGACGCTCATCGACAAGGGGGCGCGGGTGGCGGTCTTCGT
>JAAXIW010000146.1 GCA_012270135.1 Brevundimonas sp.
ACCACGCAGCCGCCGAGGATGAGGACGAGGAGGCCTTCCTCGACCATGCCGGCGGCGTTGGCGTCGGCGAGTTCCTGACGGGTCCACGCCCGCCATTGGCCATTCCCCATCGCGTTGAGCTCGCGCGCGACGGCCTCGGCCCGTTGGGGATCGCTCAGCTTGACCATCAGCGGCCCGACGCGGGGGCCCGTATCGGCCTGGCCGACCATGCGAAGGGTGTCGCGCGACATGATGACGGTGGGTTGCATCATGTTCGGGTAGCCGCGGGTGACACCGACCAGGGTCACGGTCTGGCCGTTGTAGAGCGCCTTCTCGCCCAGTTTCACGCCGAGTTTCGGCAGGTCGGTCTCGTCCACTGCGACGGTGTAGGGCTGGCGCAGGGAGTCGACGAGTTCCTGCGAATAGTCGACCGGGATGGTCACCGCATCCGGCGTGGTGTCGATGATGCGGGTCTGGACGTAGTTCATCTTGGCCGTACCGGCCTTGGCGCGCTCCGCCTGGGATTGGGTCGGGGCGACATTCCTGACGGACTGGAAGGATCCGCCGGCGCCGTCGAGCGGCTGAACCTCGACCACCTCGTCGTGATTGTACACGAGCGGAATGAACCGGCGCGGCACCCCGGACGGCCCGCTCATGATGTTCTTGGCGCCCGGCTGGAGCACCATGACGTCGGCGCGCGACCGTTCGATCTGGGCCGTGAAACCCTTGCCGATGCCGATGAAGACCCCGGTCATGGCCAGCACCAGCACGCCGGACAGCGCGAGCGCCATCACCGCCGCCATGTAGCGGCGCCACTCGTAGAGCAGGGTGGAGAGTGCAAGTGACATTGAACCGATCGGCCCCCAAAGTTCCCCGGTATGTGACCCCCCAGAGGATGAGGGCCAAGTTAAATCGGGTTAAGGCCGTGTGGACGGGGTTCATTCATCGGCGGTATGCATGGTGTCTGTCTGACTGGCCCGATCCCCGGCCGCCCCTGGAGTCACTCGCATGATCCTTCGTTCGCTCCGCGCCGCCATGGCCGCGACCGCTTCAATCGCCGCCGTCGGCGGAGCCGTCGCCATCATGGCCGCCCCGTCCGCGGCCCAGGCCGACGAGGGGATGTGGACCTTCGACAATTTCCCGATCCAGACCGTGAATCAGAAATACGGCACCCGGATCGACCAGGCGTGGCTGGATCGGGTGCGGAACGCCTCGGTGCGCATCCAGGGCTGTTCCGCCTCGTTCGTCTCCGACGAAGGGCTGATCCTGACCAACTGGCACTGCGTGGTCGGCTGCGTCCAGGAGCTGTCCGACGCCCAGCGGGACTATGTGAAGAACGGCTTCACGGCGGCGACCCGCGAGGAGGAGGTGCAGTGCCCGGGCCAGACGGCCGAGGTGCTGACCGAGATCACCGACGTCACCGATCGCGTGCTCGCGGCCGGCGAGGGGCTCGAAGGCGCCGCCTTCAACACCGCCCGCCAGGCGGCGGTCAACCAGATCCAGACGGAGGCCTGCGCCGGCGATCCGAAATTCAACTGCCAGGTCATCAGCCTGTATCGGGGCGGCCAGTACAGCCTGCACAAATTCCGGAAGTACGACGACGTCCGGCTGGTCTTCGCGCCGGAGAACCAAGCGGCCTTCTTCGGTGGCGACCCCGACAATTTCAACTTTCCCCGCTACGCCCTCGATGCCGGTTTCCTGCGCGCCTACGAGGACGGAAAGCCGGTCGAATCACCGACCTTCCTGAAGTGGAACCCCGAGGCGCCGAGCGAGGGCGACGTGACCTTCGTGTCCGGCAATCCGGGCTCGACCTCGCGCCTGCTGACCATGAGCCAGCTGGAGCGGCTGCGCGACCAGCAGCTGCCGATCATGCTGATCCAGGCCTCGGAGCTGCGCGGCCGCCTGCTGGAGTATTCGCTGACGGGCGAGGAAGCCAAGCGGACCTCGTTCGATCCGATCTTCGGCCTCGAGAACAGCTTCAAGGTCTATTACGGCCAGCAGGGCGCCCTGACCGACCCGGCCTTCATGGCCGCCAAGCGCGAAGCGGAACAGGAACTGCGGGCCCGCGTCGCCGCCGATCCGAACCTGAAGCAGCAGATCGGCGATCCTTGGGCCGAGCTGGAGGCCGTGCAGGGCGTCGCCCGCGACCTCTACCTGCCCTACCGCCAGCTGGAGCAGTCCGCGGGCGGCGGATCGACCCTGTACCAGATGGCCCGCGCCCTCGTGCGTTCGGCCGGCGCCGACGACGCCCGCCGCGCCCGCCTCGCCGCGATGCTTGGCGAGGAGACGCCGATCTCGACCGACATGGAAGAGATCCGGATGCGCTACTGGCTGTCCAAGACGCGGGAGTATCTGACCGTCGACAATCCGCAGGTGAAGGCGATGCTGGGCCGCGAGAGCCCGGAAGCTCTCGCCGAACGGCTGATCGAAGGGACGCGCCTGGACGAGGCCGAATTCCGCCGTCAGGCCGCCGGCATGACGCTGGAGGAGATGAAGGCGGCCGATCCGCTGCTGGCCTTCGTGGCGGCCAATGACGAGGCCGCCAGGGCGATCGCCGACCGCTGGGCCGCCGAGGTCAACGCCCCGACCGCCCGCGCCGCGGAGAAGGTCGCCCAGGCCCGCTTCGCCGTCTACGGCACGAACCAGTATCCGGACGCCACCTTCAGCCTGCGCCTGTCGTACGGCGAGGTGCGCGGCTGGACCTATCGCGGCGTGACTGTGCCGCCGTTCACCTACATCGGCGGCCTCTACGAGCGGGCCACCGGATCGGAGCCGTTCAACCTGGCCCAGGCCTTCGCCGACAACGAGGCGCGGGTGAACAAGGACGTCGTCTACGACTTCGTCTCGACCAACGACATCATCGGCGGCAACTCCGGCTCGCCGGTGATCAACGCCGAGGGCGAGGTCATCGGTGCGGCCTTCGACGGCAACATCCACTCCCTGGGCGGGTCGTTCGGCTACGACGGCGACCTGAACCGGACGGTGACGGTGTCGACGGCCGCGATCACGGAAGCCCTGCGCAACGTCTATCCGAACCCGCGCATCCTCGCGGAGCTGGGGGTTCGGTAAGGACCCTTCTCCCCTTGCGGGAGAAGGTGGCCGAGCGAAGCGAGGTCGGATGAGGGGTC
>JAAXIW010000235.1 GCA_012270135.1 Brevundimonas sp.
TACGGGTCGGCCTTCGACGACGTGCTGCTCGGCGATGCGGGAAACAATGTGCTGCCTGGCGGCGCCGGCGACGACGTCCTTCGCGGCTATGCGGGCGACGACACCCTGCGCGGCGGAGACGGCTACGACCTGATCGACTACACCGGCGCGGCCGCGAGGGTGGTGGTCAAGCTGAACATCGGCCGCGCCGACGATGGCGAGGGCGGCGTGGACACCCTGATCTCGATCGAGGACGTCGACGGCAGCGCCTACAACGACATCCTGATCGGCAACGCCGAGGACAACTATCTCTACGGCAACGACGGCAGCGACTATCTGATCGGCTTCGATGGCGACGACCTGCTTGAGGGCGGCTCCGGCGCGCCCAATCAGCTGCAGGGCGGGCGGGGCGACGACCGCTATTATGTCGAGGCCAACGACACCCTGATCGAGTTCGAGGACGAAGGCTTCGACAGCGTGATGACCACGCTGAACCGGTACACCCTGCGCGCCAATTTCGAGGAACTGATCTTCGACGGGGACGGCGATTTCGTGGGGACCGGCAACAGCCTCGACAACATCATCGTGGGCGGGGACGGCGACGATGTCCTGACCGGCGTCGGGGGGGACGACGTCCTTGTCGGCTCCTCAGGCTGCGGGTGCGGCGGCCCCGGCTTCGACACCGTGGTGCTGGCGGGCGTGCTGGCCGACTATGTGATCGAGGACCTGGGCGGCGGCGCCTGGAGCGTCACCGACACGGTTGCGGCCCGCGATGGCGAGGATCTGCTGCTGGACATCGCCCAATTGCGCTTCTCCGACGGCTCGGTATTCGCCCTGGTCGCCGCCGACGACGCGCCGGCGCTGACCGCGGCGAAGGGAGCGGCGGACGCGCAGATCCTCCCCGGCGTGATCCAGGACGACGCCTTCATCGGCAAGGACGCCGATCTGCCGAGCATCCTCCCCGGCCTGATCGACGACGACTTCATCCTCGGCAAGGACGCCGACCTGCCCCTGATCTTGCCCGGCGAGGACGGCGAGCTCGAAGGTCTGCTGGACGTCGATGTAGATATCAGCGCCGGCTTCCCGACCCACATGCTCACCCTCCTGCCCGAGGGCGGCTTCCCGAGCGAAACCGACGACATCGGCCGGCTGCACGATCACGACGGCTGGCTGTTCTGATCCGGCGGGATCAGCGGGCGAATTCCCGCTCGACTGTTACAAAGTAACACGCTACAGGGGCGGGGATGACGCCGCCCGCCCCTGACCAGACGGTGCTCCTGTCCCTTCTGGGCGCGGGCTTCGCCACCGCCTTCCTGCATGCGGCGTTGCCCACCCATTGGCTGCCGTTCGCGCTCGTCGGCCGCGCCCAGCGCTGGACCGTGAATCGCGTGCTGACAGCGGTCGTGGTCGCGGGTCTGGCCCATGTCGCCGTCACCGCCGGGGTGGGCAGCCTGATCGTGCTGGCCGGTCTGGCCCTCGATCGGTGGATCGCCGGCCTGCTGCCCTGGCTGTCGGCGGTCCTGCTGTTCGCCTTCGGCGGCTTCTATCTGATCCGCTCCGTCGTCCGCCGGCCGCAACTGGCCGGGGGGCCGCCGCTCGAGGCGCCGGGCCCGGCCGTGTCGCACGCCGCGGCCTTCTGGGCCCTGGTGGCGACCATGGCGATCTCGCCCGGCGAGGTGCTGCTGCCCTTCTATCTGAGTCAGGCCCAGGGCGGGGTCGCCGTGCTGGCGGCCCTGACCGTGGTGTTCGCGCTGGGCACGGTGCTGGGCATGGCCGTCTTCACCCTGCTGGCCCGGGCCGGCTGGTCGGTCCTGCGGCTCGAGCGCTGGGCGCGCTACGAAGGCGCCGTGCTGGGCCTGGCCCTGGTCGCCGTCGGCCTTTTCGTCGTCCTGTATCGGCACTAAGGCTCAGCGGATGGCGCACGATCACGGCCACGTCCACGATCACCACGGCCATGGCTCGCAGGGGCAGGGCCATGGCCATGCGCACGGGCATCACCACGGCCCGGTCGAGACCGGCGACTGGCGGTACGCCGTCGGCCTGATCGTCAACCTGGCCTTTGTCGGCATCGAGTTCGGCGCCGGCGTGTTCAGTGGATCGACCGCCCTGATGGCCGACGCCGGGCACAATCTGTCCGACGTCCTGGGCTTGGCCATGGCCGGGGGCGCCGCCTGGCTGGCTCGCCGCGCCGCCGCGCCCGGCAAGACCTACGGCTACGGCAAGGCGACGGTGCTGGCGGCCCTCGCCAACGCCCTGCTGCTGATCTTCGCCTGCGGGGCCATCGCCATCGAGGCGGTGCGCCGACTGGCCGAACCCGCGCCCGTGATGTCCGGCCTGATCATGGGCGTCGCCGCGGTCGGATTCGTCATCAACCTGGGCACGGCGCTGTTGTTCATGCGCGACCAGCATTCGGATCTGAACGCCCGGGGCGCCTATCTGCACATGATGGCGGATGCGGCCGTGTCGATCGGCGTCGTCATCGCCGGAGCGGCCATCCTGTTCACCGGCTGGTCGATCATCGACCCGCTGGTCAGCATCGTCATCGTCGGCGTGATCCTGTGGGGCACCTGGGGCCTGCTCAGGGACTCGGTCAACCTGGCGCTCGACGCGGCTCCGCGTGGCGTCGATGTCGAGGCCATCCGCGCCGCCTTCCTCGCCCTGCCCGGCGTCAACGCCGTGCATGACCTTCACGTCTGGGGCCTGTCGACGACCGACACGGCCCTGACGGCGCATCTGGTCCACGACCGCCCCGACGCGACCGCCCTGCTGGCCGAGGCCCAGGCGATGGCCCGCGCCCGCTTCTCCATCCGCCACACCACCCTGCAGCTCGAAGCCGGCGCCCTGCCGGATTGTCCGGACTGCTGACCTTCACAAGCGGCGCCCGAGGCGCCATCTGGCGTCCATGACCGACACCGCCTCCGGCAAGATCCCCGTCACCGTCCTCACCGGCTACCTCGGCGCCGGCAAGACCACCCTGCTGAACCGCATCCTCACCGAGGATCACGGCAAGCGTTATGCCGTCATCGTCAACGAGTTCGGCGAGATCGGCATCGACAACGACCTCGTCGTCGGCGCCGACGAGGACGTGTTCGAGATGAACAACGGCTGCGTCTGCTGCA
>JAAXIW010000220.1 GCA_012270135.1 Brevundimonas sp.
CGGAAGCACGAGCGGAGGGATATCGTCGCATGGCCGAAGCCGCGCACGCTGCCGTGAGGCTGCACGAGATCAAGATCTGCATTGCGTTGTGGTTCATGATTAGGTGCCTCACTGGATGGTGGTTTCGAAGGCGTTGGACAGGTCCGTGCCAAAGGAGGCGCAGCCTGCGGTGGTGCCCGACGGCACGCCGACCAGCCACTGTTGGAAGAACGAGACCCCTTCGAGCGCGGGGTCGTTGGGGATCGGCACCAGGATGCTGGCGTCGCCGTTGGCGTCGGTCGTCACGCCGGCGGTGAAGCCGCTGAACGGATCCGGCACGAGCGTGCACGAGCCGCAGCTGAAGTCTATCCGGACAGGGCTGACGACCAGCCACACGGTCTCGCTCACGCGACTGCCGCGGAGACGGAAGCGGAAGTCGGTGTTGCCGCCCGTCGCGCAGGAGGCGGAGCCGATCCCCGGGGAGCCGCCGCGGCCGCCGTCCCCTCTTGCACGCATCGGCCGACGCCTCGCCGGTCGCGGGGGGCGGGACGGCCGGAGGCCTGCTTCGGGGGCGAGGGACGATGAATACGCGCACCATATTGTTCGACAGCCCCTTCCTGCTGGGCTTCGACCATACGCGGGCCCTGATCGATCGGGCGGCGCGGGCGGCGGCGGACAGCTATCCGCCCTATAACGTCGAGCAGCTGGGCGAGCATTCAGTGCGCATCACCCTGGCGGTGGCCGGGTTCGGGCCGGACGACCTGACGGTCACGCTCGAGGGCCGGCAGCTCACCATCGCGGGCAAGCGCGAGGACGCCGGCAAGGGCGAACAGGCCTTCCTGCATCGCGGCATCGCCGGACGCGGCTTCGTGCGCAGCTTCGTGCTGGCGGACGGACTGGAGGTCGACGAGGCCCGGCTGGAGCACGGCCTTCTGCACGTCGGACTGAGCCGGCCGGAGGACGTGCCGACGGTCCGGCGCATTCCCATCACGGCGGGCTGATCCAGCCGCCGATTCACCGGCCGCCGGACGCGGGGCCGAACCACACGGCCCCTCGGGGCGTTAGTTGCGTAAGGAGGCGGTCGTGATGACGCCGATGACGATGACCAAGGAAGATTTCAAGGGCCTGGGCGCCCCGGACCTGGTGTATGTGCGCGAGATCCGCGCGGCCGATGTGCTGGCCGATACGCCGATCCCCGAGGCCAGGGGCCTGTCCATCGATCCCGAGGCGGTTCTGTACGCGGTGCATGGCGCCGACGGCGAGCGGCTGGCCGTGATGACGGACCGCGAAACCGCCTTCGCCGCCGCCGTGGCGCATGAGCTGGAGCCGGTTGCGGTTCATTAATTGAAAGGCGCTGCCGCGCTTCGCGCTACTTGAGCGCGGCGCTTCGCACGACCTGCGCCCAGGCAGGCGTCCGCCGCGCGCGTCGTCCGCGGCGGTCGCTCAGGCCGCCGTGGCGGGGGCCGTATCGCGGACGAACAGGGCGCGGATGGCGTCCGTGGTGCGGGCCTGACGCAGGTGCTCGCGCATTTCCGCAGACCGCAGGGCGCGGGACACAGCCGCGAGGGCGCGCAGGTGCTCGGCGCCGTCGCTCGGCGGCGCGAACAGGGCGAAGAGCAGGTCCACCGGCCGGTCATCGACCGAGTCATAGGCCACCGGCGTGTCGAGGCGGACGAACACCGCCGTCACGTGCTCGATGCCTTCAATGCGGGCGTGCGGGACGGCCACGCCGGATCCCAGTCCGGTCGAGCCGAGGGCTTCGCGTTCGAGCAGGGCCTCCATGACCCGGGCTTCCGGAAGACCCAGCGCCTGGGCGCCCGCTTCCGCCACCGTGTGCAGCGCCTGACGCTTCGACGACGCGCCGCTGCGCAGGACGACACCGCCCTCCGCCAGCAATTCCCCGATGTCCATAAGCTTTCCCGACTCTACCCAAACATTCCCGATGGGCGGGCGCCGTTTAGACGACCCGCCTCGTTGTGGGAAGCACTATGACGCACCACCGTTTACCGAACCGTGTCCATTGAGCGTTTTAGAGGTTCGCTCCGGATCGATCCAGCCGACATTGCCGTCGGGCCGGCGGTAGACGACGGACAGGCCGCCGTGGGCGGCGTTGCGGAAGACCACGACCGGGTAGCCGGTCATGTCGAGTTCCAGCACGGCGCGGCCGACGGTGACGGTGCGGATCTCGGCTTCGGTCTCGGCGATGACCATGCCGACGGGCGGCGGGCCGTCCTGGGCGCCCGCATCGCCGAAATCGGCGTCCTCGACGCTGTCGGGATCGCGCAGGACCATGCTGCGCGCGATCTCGCGGGCGGCGTCCTCGGTCTTCTCGGGTGAGAGGCCCTTGGGTCCGAGATGGTGGTCCTTCAGACGCCGCTTGTAGCGGCGCACCCGCTTCTCGAGCTTGTCGAGGCTTTCGGTGAAGGCGGAATGGGCGTCCCCGCCCAGTCCGGAGGTGAAGACCACCTGTCCGGAGGCGAGGCGGACCCAGCAGTCGACCTTGAAGCTGTGACCCTCCTTGGCGACGATCACCTCGGCGTCCTGGGCCCCCCGTTCGAAATATTTGCCGATCCCGTCCTGGAGTTCCTGGGAGATGCGCGAGCCTAACGCTTCGCCGACATCCACGTGCTTGCCGCTGACCTGGATTTGCATGTCTGTAGAACGCGACCGTTGGCGTTTGGTGTCAACGCCGATCACTGAAATGTGGTGAGAAATTTGGCGGCGACCGGACGGGCAATCCGGTCACGACGGCGCGATAGGCGAAGGACTTCCGGGACTTGCCCGCGGTCAGCCCGCGCGCAGCATCCGCTTGCGCTGGACGGAAGACGGGATGCGCAGGGCCTCGCGGTATTTCGCCACGGTGCGGCGGGCGATGTCGATGCCGGCCTCGTTGAGAATCTCGACGATGCGGTCGTCGCTGAGGACGTCGCCGTCGCGGGCCTCGCCGTCGATCATGGCCTTGATGCGGTGACGCACGGCCTCGGCCGAGTGGGTCGCGCCGCCGTCGGACGACTGGATCGCCGCGGTGAAGAAGAATTTCAGTTCGAACACGCCGCGCGGGGTCGAGACGTATTTGTTCGAGGTGACCCGGCTGACCGTGGATTCGTGCATGCCG
>JAAXIW010000318.1 GCA_012270135.1 Brevundimonas sp.
CGCGTCTCTACGGGCGCGGCTCCAGGCGCGCCCCTCGACCCTCGCCCCTCGCGCCGCTACACCTTTCACGAAGGCCCGCCTTCAGAGCGGGCCATGCAGGACAGGGAAACGGACATGGCACGAGTGGCACTGGTCACGGGCGGCACCCGCGGC
This sequence comes from Brevundimonas sp., assembly GCA_012270135.1. GTDB lineage: Bacteria > Pseudomonadota > Alphaproteobacteria > Caulobacterales > Caulobacteraceae > Brevundimonas. The sequence goes on from JAAXIW010000318.1 coordinate 154, forward strand.
ATCGGCAAGGCGATCGTTCAGCGCCTCAAGGAGGACGGCATGTCCGTCGCCGCCGGCTATTCCGGCAATGTCGAGGCCGCCGAGGCCACGGCGCGCGATTTGGGCGGCATGGTGGTCAAGGGCAACGTCGGTTCGTTCGAGGACTGCCAGCGCGCGGTCGCCGAGGTCGAAGCCGAACTGGGCCCGATCGACACCCTGGTCAACAACGCCGGGATCACCCGGGACGGCTTCTTCCACAAGATGAGCGCCGACCAGTGGTCGGACGTGATCCGGGTCAATATGGACAGCGTCTTCAACATGACGCGCCAGGTGATCAACGGCATGCGGGACCGCGGCTTCGGCCGCATTGTCAACATCAGCTCGATCAACGGCCAGAAGGGCCAGATCGGCCAGGCCAACTATTCCGCCGCCAAGGCCGGGATGATCGGCTTCACCAAGGCGCTGGCGCTGGAGAACGCCCGCAAGGGGGTCACAGTGAATTGCATCGCCCCGGGCTATATCGACACCGAGATGGTCGGGGCCATGGACGAGAAGGTCCTGGCCGGAATCGTCGCCCAGATCCCGGTGGGAAGGCTTGGAAAAGGCGAGGAAATCGCCGACATGGTATCGTGGCTGGCCGGGGAACGTGCCGGATATGTCACAGGCTGCACCCTGTCGCTGAACGGCGGTCAGTATCTGGTCGGCTAGGGCCGGGCCGCCCAAAATCCGCCGCGCGACGATTCCACGACATAGGCCATGGAGTTGACGGCAAGGGTCAGAACGGCGCGGAGGCCGCTTTTGACCGCGATGGCGATCGCCCTCGCGGCGGCCGTGCTGTCTCTACTGCCGATCGGCTCCGAGGCGGCGGCCCAGAACCGCGGCAACGTTCAGGCCGAGCAGAGCGACAGGCTTCGCGAGCGCCGGCCGTCTTCCCCCACCCTGCCCCCCGTCGGCCGCTATGTGGCGGAGTCGGGAGAAGGCTTCATCCTCGACCGCTCGGGACGCCACCCCCTGCTGCGCTTCGAGCGCCGCGACGAGACCTGGGTGCTGAGGCCCAGCGCCGCGCCGCGCGGCGACGTCATCTATCGCAACGACGCGGGCGAGCAGGTGCTTCGGGTCACGCCCGGCGGCGGCATGACGGTCTATACGCCGCGCGCACCGAGCGGGTCGCCCGCCTCGTTCACGGGGTCCGGGCAGAGCCTGACGCCGCCGACGCTCGGACCGCACCTGCTGTTCCGCCTGATGGCCCAGCGCAGCTACATGGTCAGCCAGGCCGTGGGCGGGCGGCTGGTCGAGGTCAATCTCGACGTCGACGAACAGTAGGAGTCGCTCAGCGTCGAGGCGATGATCGTCACCACCGACGCCGTCATCCGCATCGCCCGCTCGCCGACCGCGCGGCAGTATATCGCCGACCTGCGCAGCATCACCATCGTCGAGGGGCCCCGCGCGGGCGTGACCTATGCCGGCGGGCGGCTGACCGTCACGGTCGACCCTCGCCAGGGCATGGCCGGCCGCCCCTCCTCGGCGCGGGTGATCCGCGCCATCCTGCCCTGACCTCCGGCTAGCCCGCGAAACTGTCCTTGGCGGCGCGCCGGGCCGCGAAACCGGCGGCGTCGGCGGCGCGCAGGAAGGGATTGAACGCCTTTTCCGCCCGGATCGTGGTCGGGACCGTCGGCCGGCCCCGCTCCCGCGCCGCGAACACCTCGGCCGCGCGCGCGGCCATCTCCGGCCGGTCGTCGAGGCTGAGCGCGAACCGGGCGTTGGCGGCGGTGTATTCGTGGGCGCACCAGACCGTGGTCTCGTCGGGCCAGGCGGCGAGGGTGCGCAGGCTGTCCCACATCTGCTCCGGCGTCCCCTCGAACAGGCGGCCGCAGCCGAGGGCGAACAGGGTGTCGCCGACGAAGGCCTGGCCGCCGGCCGCGTCGCGATAGACGATATGTCCGAGGGTGTGGCCCGGCGTATCGGTCACCTCCAGCGCCGTTTCGCCCAGGACGACCGTATCGCCGCCGCGCACGACGCGATCCAGCGGCGCCGCCTTGCGCACCTCCTCAGGGCCGACGATCTCGCAGCCGGTCGCCGCCTTCAGCGCCGCATTGCCCTGGGTGTGATCGGGGTGCCAGTGGGTGTTGAGGATCAGATCCAGCCGGCCCCAGCCCGAGCGGTCGAGCTGGGCGAGGATGGCGTCGGCGTCCGGCGTGTCCACGGTCGCCACCGCGCCGGTGGCGGCGTCGCGCACGAGGAAGCCGTAGTTGTCGGAAAGGCAGGGGAACAGGCGAACATCCAGGGGCATGGCGCATTCTAGCAGCGGCCCGTTCCGCGGCCTATGGTGACCGGATGCGGCGCAGCATCGAAGAGCTCCGGACCTTCTACGGCGAGCCGGCCGGCGCGCTGGCCCGGCGACTGCTGGCGCGACGCCTCGACGACGCCTGGGGGGAAGCCGCCAGTTGCGACGTCCTCGGCCTCGGCTATGCGACGCCGTGGCTGGACGCCTTCGTGGGGGCCCGGCGCGTGGTGGCCGCGATGCCGGGCGGACAGGGCGTCGAGTTGTGGCCGCCGGCCGGGCGCAACCGCACCGTCCTCGTCGACGACCGCCGCCTGCCGTTCGCGGCGGGCAGTTTCGACCGCATCCTGCTGGTTCACGCCCTGGAGGAGGCGGAAGACGCCGCCGGATTGCTGACCGAGGCGGTGCGGGCGCTGTCGCCGGCCGGACGCATCATCCTCATCGCCGCCGCCCGGGGCGGGCTGTGGTCGCGGGTCGAGGCCACGCCGTTCGGCCACGGCCGCCCGTTCACCCGACGCCAGCTGGAGCGGCTGGTGCGAGGCGCGGGGCTCGAGCCCACCGCCTGGTCGCAGACCCTGTATGTGCCGCCCTGGGGCCCACTGCTGCCCCTCGCCGAAGGCTTCGAACAGGTCGGACGGCGCGTCATGCCCGGCGCCGCCGGGGTCATCCTTCTGGAG
>JAAXIW010000160.1 GCA_012270135.1 Brevundimonas sp.
CGGCCCCGCGGCGTCGGCGTCGACGAGGCCCGGCGGGTGCTCGAAATGATCGCCGCCGACGCCCTCGGCGTGCATCGCAACCCGCTGCAGGAGGCCTGCCAGCCCGAGGGCGACCGCGACTGGTGGGGCGTCGGCGCCGCCCTGGAGGCCCTGGTCAAGGCGCTCGACGCCCCGGTGGTGGTCAAGGAGACCGGGGCGGGCATCTCGGCCGCCACCGCGAAACGTCTGGCGGCCATGGGCGTGGCCGCCATCGACGTGGCCGGCGCCGGCGGCTCGAACTGGGCGCTGGTCGAGGGCGAGCGGTCCACCGACGCGGCCGACAAGGCCCACGCCGCCGCCTGCGCCGTCTGGCTCCTCCCCACCGCCCGCGCCATCGCTGCAGGCCGCGCCGACTGCCCGAACCCCCGGGGCATCGGCTCCGGCGGGATCGCCGACGGAGTCGACGCCGCGAAAGCCATCCGCCTCGGCGCCGACGTGGTCGGTCAGGCCGCCGGCGTCCTGACCGCCGCGACGGTCTCCACCGAGGCCGTGGCGGCGCATTTCCAGACTGTGATCCGCCAGTTGCGCACCGTCTGCTTCTGCACCGGCTCGCCCAACCTGACGGCCCTCAGGAAGGCCCCGCTGCAGGCCTGAACCCGTCGCATCGAGTCAGGTTTCGTCGGCTGCCGGCGCCGTCCGGGGCGTTACAAACGCCAGGCCATCGGGTAGTCCTGCCCGGCGGCTCGGCCTTTCGATGGGGGATAAGGATGTATCGTTTCACCAGCGCTCTTCTGGCTGGCGGCTTGGTTCTCGCGGCCATGCCCGTCGCTGCCCAGTCGGTCATCCGGCCCGGTGACAGCCTTCAGGGCGTACTCAGCCGCACCGACCGGACGCTCGAGGACGGCAGCTTCTACGACTGCTTCAATCTGCAGGCCCGCGGCGGCGAACAGGTCGAGATCACGCTTCGCTCCAACGATTTCGACGCCTGGCTGGCCGTGGCCCGGGGGGCGGACTGTCCGGTCGGCGGCGAGGCCGAGACGGATGACGACGGCGCCGGCGGGACCGATTCCCGCGTCCGGATCACCCTTGGCGCCGGTCCCTGGTCGATCCGCGCCAACAGCCTCAGTGAGGGCGAGACCGGACGTTACACCCTGTCCGTCGCGACCCTGGCCCCTCCGCCGGCCCCGCGGCCGGACCATCTCGGCCGCGGTCAGGCCCAAAGGTTCGGGCAACTGGCGGAAGGCGACGCGGTGGCGGCCGACGACTCCCTGTTCGACTGCTACAGCTTCGACGTCGGGGCGGGGGAGACCCGCCGGATCCGCCTGATGTCGCCGGAGTTCGACGCTTATCTTTCGTTGCACGAGGGCGGCGGCTGCGACGCCGAGATCGCCTCGGACGACGACGGCCTCGGCGAGGGCACGGACGCCATGATCGAGCGGACCTTCCCGCGCGGCGGGCGCTATTCCATCCGCGCCAACAGCCTGTCGGCGGGCGAGACCGGCCGCTACCGGCTGGTGCTGGATATCCCCTGATTCAGGCCGACGGCAGCAGATCGCTCGCGAACCCGCGGTACCGCCCGGCCCGGACCCCGTCCGTCGCCCGGGCGATATCCGGCGCGAAATAGTGGTCGCTGCCATAGGCCGCCGCCGCCTCGCGCACGGTGCCGAACACCCGCTCCAGATCGGGCGAACTGGTCAGCGGGCGGTGGAACTCGATCCCCTGCGCCGCGGCCAGAAGCTCGATGGCCACCACGGTCGCCGTGTTCTCGGCCATGTCGAGCAGCCGCCGCGCGCCGTGCGTGGCCATCGAGACGTGGTCCTCCTGATTGGCGCTCGTCGGCACGGTGTCGATGCTGCACGGATGGGCTGTCATCCGGTTCTCGGCCACCAGCGCCGCCGCCGTCACCTGGGCGATCATGAATCCGGAGTTCAGCCCGCTCTCCTTCACCAGGAAGGCCGGCAGGTCGCTCATCTTGGGATCGACCAGGATCGACGTCCGCCGCTCGGAGATATTGCCGATCTCGCACAGGGCCATGGCGATCTGATCTGCTGCGAAAGCAACGGGTTCGGCATGGAAGTTACCACCTGAAATCACGTCGCCATCCTCGATGAAGACCAGCGGATTGTCGGTCACCGCATTGGCCTCGCGCTCCAGCGTCGCGGCGGCGTTGCGCAGCACGTCGAGCACCGCCCCCATCACCTGCGGCTGGCAGCGCAGGGAGTAGGGGTCCTGCACCTTGGAACAGTCGTGGCGGTGGCTGTCCCGGATGGCGCTGCCGGCCATCAAATCCCGCAGCCGGGCGGCGACCTCGATCTGCCCCGGCTGGCCCCGCAGGGCGTGGATGCGGGCGTCGAATGGCGCGTCCGACCCCTTCAGCGCGTCGACCGACAGCGCCCCCGCCGCCCCCGCCGCGGCGAACGCCGCCTCGGCCGCGAACCGACCGGCCAGCGCCAGCGCCGTCGAACACTGGGTCCCGTTCAGCAGCGCCAGCCCCTCCTTGGGCCCCAGCACGATCGGCTTCAGCCCGACCGTCGCCAGCGCCGCCTCCGCCGGCATCGTCTCACCGTTGACCCGCGCCTCGCCGACCCCGATCAGCACGCAGCTCATATGCGCCAGCGGCGCCAGATCGCCCGAGGCCCCGACCGAACCCTTCGACGGGATGCACGGCAGGACCCCGCCGTTGACCATGGCGATCAGGGCTTCCAGCGTCTCGCGCCGGACGCCCGACGCCCCCTTCGACAGGCTGGCGATCTTCAGCACCATCAGCAGCCGCGTCACCGCATCGTCCAGCAGCGGTCCGACCCCGCAGGCGTGGCTCAGCACCAGATTCTTCTGCAGCGTCTCCAGATCGTCCGTCGCGATCGAGGTGTTGGCCAGCAGGCCGAAGCCGGTGTTGACGCCATAGACGGTCCGTCCCTCGGCCACGATGGCCGCGACCACGGCCGCGCCCCGCTCGACCGCGGTCCAGGCTTCGGGGGCGAGCTCGACCGTGCAGGGGCCGTCGAGGACCGCGCGATGCGGGGGCAGGGTCAGGAGGGATTGGCCGATGGTGAGGAGGGTCATGCTCGATACTCTCCCTTCCCCCTGGAGGGGGGAAGGGCCGGGGT
>JAAXIW010000034.1 GCA_012270135.1 Brevundimonas sp.
CCCTGCGGCCCGACCAGCGGGCGGATGGTCTCGGCGGCCGAGGCGGCGTCGATGTTGCGCAGCTGGAAGACCTCGGTGGCGAACCGCTCGGAGCCGACGGTCGCCGGCCCCTGCGCCGCGCCCTGGGCCGGGCTGATGCGGTAGGCGCCCGAACTCGTCGGGGTGACCACGAGGCCGTTGGCGCGCAGGGTCGACAGGAAGACCTCGAACAGCTGGGCGCGCGTCAGGGGCCGGTCGCTGGTCACCGTCACCGTGCCGCTCACCGCCGGATCGACGATGAAGGTGCGTCCGGTCGAACGGGCCACGTCCTGGATGAAGGCGCGGATGTCGGCGCCCTGGACATTCAGGGTCTGGCCGCTCTGGGCCAAGGCCGGTGCGGCGGCGAGCGGCCCCTGAAGGACGAGAAGGGCCGCCAGGGCGATGCCGATGGCGCTGCGGTTCGATCGCTTCAACGGCCTGTCCTTATGGTGGTGGTCTGAACCGCGCCGTCCCGCTCGAAGCGGATCTCGGCGCTCGTGCGCCCGGCGAGCTGTCCGCGCAGGGCGGCGATGCGGTCGGGGCGATCGAGGGGCTGACCGTTGACGGCCAGGATAACGTCTCCCGACTTCAGCCCGGCGGCGGCGAGGGCGGGCGCCTCGCCGTTCGAGGTGATGGTCAGGCCGTTCATCTTCAGCCCCTGCATGCGGGGCCGCAGCGACGCCTCAGCGACGAGACTGGCGGGGTCGCCGGCGGGAAGGTCGCTGAAGATCAGACGGCTCAGCGAGCCGCCCCGGGCCAGCACCACATGGTCGGCCCCCACGGACTGGAGGATCAGGCCGGGCTCGAGGCGCTCGCCCACGGCCACGGACAGCTGCCGGCCGGCGGCCAGACCGATGATGGCCGAACCGCCCCCCGCCCCGTCCGATCGGACCCCGAACAGCCGCATCTGGCCGCTATGCGAGGCGGTGTCCTCGGCCAGGCTGCTCTGACCGCCGGTGCGGAAGAAGGCGTCGAAGCGCTGGAAGACGGAATAGTCGGCGGCCCTGACCTGCGGCCGCGTCACTTCGGCGGCCGGGACGTCGACAGGCTCGACGGCGATCCAGACCAGTCGCCCCAGCTGGACGATCAGCAGGAGGGCCAGGGTCGCCTCGACGGCGCTCCGGACCCGGTCGGGCCGGGCGGAGACGGCCTCGCGGGCTTGCGTGCTCCAGTTGCGAATGACGCCGATCACGATCGCAGGCCCCGAGGGCCCCGACGGCCCGAAAGCGTCGTAGACCAATCGTCCGTGTCCGGGCTTCACCGGGCGATGACGGTGCGGAGAACTTGCCGTGACGATTGGGACGGATACGGATCGATTGCCGCATTTCCGTGATGGAAGACAAAGGGGCCGCCTCGCGGCGGCCCCTCCATCGTGTTCAGAAGCGGGCGGTCAGGCTGAGGCTGGCCGATGATCCCAGATCGTAGTTGTTGATCCGGATCTTGTTTCCGAGCTCCTGATATTCGTCATAGTCCGTGCCGAGCAGGTTGCGCAGTTCGAGCGCGACGCCGTACTCGCGGCCCGCATAGTCGAAATCCTTGCGGAACACGAAGTCGAGGAAGACGCCCGGATCCTGGACGTAGTCCGGCTCGCGGAACCCCGCCGCTCCCGCGCCCCGCGCCGTCGTCCGTTCGCTGACGTAGTTGACGATCAGGGTGGCCTGCGAACGGGCCGTGTCGTCTTCCCAGCCGAGCTGCACATTGGCGACATGTTCGGACTGGCCCTGCAGGCGGCTGCCGTCCTCGATGAAGAAGGACGCCTGCTCCGGCGCACCGCCCCCACCCTGGGTGAAGACGACATCGTCGGCGCCGACCTCCACCTCGGAGCGCGACCAGGTGTAGTTGGCCTGGATCAGCCAGCGCTTGTTGGCGATGAAGGACGAGCCCGCGTCCAGGAACTCGAAATACTTCTTCACCTCCACCTCCGCGCCATAGACGGTGGCGGAGGGCGCGTTCAGGAACGACTGCTGCTTCTGGTCTCCCGTCAGGACCACGACCGACTCAACCGGCTTGTCGAGTTCCTTGAAGAAGACGCCGGCGGTCAGATACTGCTGACGGGCGAAATACCACTCGTAGCGGGCGTCGGCGTTGAGGATCTCGGTGTCGACCAGGAACGGGTTGCCGGTGAATTCCCGGTCGCTGTCGGGATCGATGTAGGACTGGGGCGCCAGTTCGCGGAACTGGGGCCGGCCGATGGTCTTGGACGCGCCAAGCCGCAGCTGCTGATCCTCGGCGAAATTCCACGTCACCGTGGCCGAGGGCAGATAATACTGTTCCGAGCGCTCTGTGGCCACGAAGGTGGTGGTTCCGCCGAACAGGTCGCGCGGCGTGACCGTCTGGGTGCTGTCCTCGAAGCGGACGCCGACTTTCGTTCGGACCAGCGGCACGATCTCGGCGTCGGCCTGGAGATAGGCCGCGGCGACCTCAAGGCCGGCGTCATAGGCGCCGGCGCCGTTGGTGCCCGAAACCTCGCGCAGCTCGATGCCGCCCGGATAGATGTTGAAGTCGGAGTAGAGGAAGTCGATCCGCGACTCGCGCTGCTCGTCGGTCAGGCCGTTGACCGCGATCAGTTGCAGGTCGTGACGGGTCGCCTCGCGGGTGCTGTCCGAATACGCCACCCCGGCGCTGAAGATCGCATCGCGCGCATCCGACAGCGGCAGAATGTAGCTGACGTCCGCGCCGCCCGAGACCACGTCCTCGTCCAGTTCGCTGAACGAGATCAGGTTGAACGGATTGTGGATGAAGTCGCCGTCCGCGTTCACGCCGTACTGGAAACGCGACTCATAGGGCGCGTCGCGCGAGGTCTTCGCCCACGCCGCCCGCCAGTCGAAGCCGAGGGCGCCGTCCATGAAGAAATGCTCGCCGGCCAGCTGGCTGGAGAACAGTTCGCGCACGAAATACTCCGTGTAGTCGTCGCGGAGGACGCCGCCGCCCGCGGCGAAGTCGGGGCCGGCGCTGATGCGTGCTTCCGTGGTGGTGCTGCGGACGTACTGGTTGGTCCACTTCAGGTCGTGCTCCGGCTCGGTCAGCGAATTGCCGCCGAGCCGGGTGAGG
>JAAXIW010000020.1 GCA_012270135.1 Brevundimonas sp.
CCATTCTCGCGGTCACCCTTTCAGGCGCCCTTCTGGCGCCGCCGCTGGCCTGCTGGGCGCTGGCGCACACCGTCGTGGCGTCCGGCCTTGTGGAACCGTGGGGCTTGGCCCTGCTGCCCGACGGCCGCTGGCTGGTGACGGAACGGCCCGGCCGCCTGCGCATCGTCACCGCCCAGGGCGCGATCGGCGAGCCGGTCACGGGTCTCCCCGCCGTCGATCCGCAGGGCCAGGGCGGCCTGCTGGACATCGTCATCGGCCCGTCGTTTGCGCAGGACCGGTTGATCTACTGGAGCTATGCCGAGCCGCGGGACGGCGGCAACGGCACCGCCGTTGCGCGCGGCCGGCTGTCGGAGGATGGAAGCCGGGTCGAGGGCGTGCAGGTCATCTTCCGCGCCATGCCGACCTACGCGGGACGGCTGCACTATGGCTCGTCCCTGGCCTTTGCGAACGATGGCAAGCTGTTCATCACCCTGGGCGAGCGGTCCGATGCGTCAATGCGGCCCCAGGCCCAGGACCTCGGCTCGCACATGGGCAAGACCATCCGTATCAATGCCGACGGTTCGGTCCCGGCCGACAATCCCTTCGTCGATCGCGAGGGGGCCCTGCCCGAAATCTGGTCGCTGGGTCATCGCAACGTCCAGGGCATCGCCATCGCCGGCGACGAAGTGTGGACGGTCGAGCATGGGACACGCGGGGGCGACGAAATCAATCTCGACCGGGCGGGCCTGAACTACGGTTGGCCCGACGTGGCCTATGGCGTCGAATATCGGGGCGCTCCGATCAATGATGGCCTCACCGCCAGCGAGGGGACCGAGCAGCCGGTCTACTACTGGGACCCGGTGATCGCGCCGGGCGGCATGACCTTCTACGACGGACCGATGTTCCCCGGCTGGCAGGGCAATCTGCTGGTCGCCGCCCTGAAGGAAAAGCACATCGCCCGTCTTGTGCTCGAGAACGGCGAGGTCGTGGGCGAGGAGCGGCTGCTGACTGATCTCGGCGAGCGCGTCCGCGACATCGCCGTGGGCCCGGACGGCGCCGTCTGGGCGATCACCGACGAGACCGACGGGAAACTGGTGCGGCTGGCGAGGGCGAGCTGAATTCCGGCCGCGGCCGGATGTCGCCAATATCCCCCACGTCCCGTTTGCCGAAATCGGCCTTGTCGCGCTTGTCTCGACCGAAATGAATCGGGCCGGACAATCCCGCAGCAACTCCTTCACGCCGGTCTTGGCCCGCGTCTGAGCGTCCACCCGCTTGACGATCACCGCGCAATACAGCGACGGGCCGCCGTTCGGATCGGGCAGGCTGCCCGGCACCACAACCGAATACGCCGGGACTTCGCCCCGGAACACCTCGCCGGTCGCCCGGTCGATGATCTTCGTCGAGCCCGACAGATAGACGCCCATGGCCAGCACCGCGCCCTCGCGGACGATCACCCCCTCGGCGACTTCGGCGCGGGCCCCGATGAAACAGCCATCCTCGATGATGGTCGGGCTGGCCTGCAACGGCTCCAGCACCCCGCCGATTCCCGCCCCGCCGGACAGGTGCACGTTTTTTCCGATCTGGGCGCAGCTGCCGACCGTCGCCCAGGCGTCGACCATCGAGCCCTCGTCCACATAGGCGCCGATGTTCACGAAAGACGGCATCAGCACCACGTTGCGCCCGACGAAGGCGCCCCGCCGCACGATCGCGCCCGGGACGGACCGGAAACCTGCGTCCTGATAGTGGTTGGCGGTCCAGTCGCCGAACTTGTTGGGAACCTTGTCCCACCACGGGCCGACGCCGGGCGCATGGCTGGCCGCGCTGCGGTCGCCGCCCCGGACCAGGACGTTGTCGTTGAGCCGGAAGGACAGCAGGACCGCCTTCTTCAGCCACTGGTGCGTCGTCCAGACGCCGTCGGAGCCGCGCGAGGCGACGCGGGCTTCGCCGGCGTCCAGCATGTCGAGGGCCCGCTCGACGGCCTTGCGGACCTCGCCGTGGGTCGAGACGGAGATGTTGGCGCGATCGTCCCAGGCCGTCTCGATAACGGCTTCCAGATGGGCGCGATCTTCGGCGGAGGCTGTCATGCGGCTACGTCCTTGAAGGTCAGGCCGGACAGGAAGTCCAGCAGGTCAGGCGCGATGTGGTCGATGTGGTCGCCCAGCGGCTTGCCGTGGCCGTCCCCGATCAGGACGGTGGACATGCCGAGGGCCTTTGCCGGCTCCAGATTGCGCGGCGTATCCTCGAAGAAGACCGCCGACCGCGGCTCGAAGCCGAACCTCTGGATCATGTGACGGAAGGTGGACGGTTCGGGCTTGGGGGTCAGGTCCGCGTCCTCGATGGCGAACACCCCCTCGAAACAGTCGGTGACGCCCAGCCGGTCCAGCACCCTTCCGGCGTAATCCCGCGCGCCGTTTGTGAAGACGAAGCAGCGGCCCGGCAGCCGCAGCAACTGTTCCCGCAGCGCCGGGTTCGGCTCCAGTCCATCCATCGGGACGTCGTGGACGTCGTGCAGGAAATGCTCCGGCTCTATGGTGTAGTTGGCCATCAGGCCCGCCAGGGTGGTTCCATGCTCGTCGAGGAACTGCCGTTGCAGCACGCCAGCCGAGTCGGGATCCAGCCCCACCGCCTCCACGACGTAGGCGTTGATGCGCGCCTGGACCAGCGACATCAGGCCCTGTTCGCGCGGGTAGAGGGTGTCGTCCATGTCGAACACCCAGGCCGTGACGTGGGACAGGTCGATCAAGACGCCTTCACCAGCGTGCCGGCGCCGTGCTCGGTGAACAGTTCGACCAGCATGGCGTGTGGGCGCCGCCCGTCGAGGATGACCACCGCCTCCACGCCGTCCCGGACCGCGGCCATGGCGGTCTGGAGTTTGGGAATCATGCCGCCCGTGGCGACCCCGTCCTCGATCAGTTTCGACGCCTCGCCGACGGTCATCTGGCGAATGATTTCACCGTCCGCGCCCCTGACCCCCGCGACATCGGTCAACAGCAGCCTACGTTTGGCCTTGAGCTACCCGGCCAGGGAGACGGCCACTGTGTCCGCATTGACGGTGAAGGTCTGACCATCCTCCGCCACTCCGATG
>JAAXIW010000279.1 GCA_012270135.1 Brevundimonas sp.
CGATCTGGTGGCGGCGACCGTGGTGTCGCGCGGCGAGAGCGACGCCGTCGTGCCGATCCCACCGAGGATGCAGACCAGCATGACGATCAGCTGCTGCCCGACGCTCAGCTCGATGCCGAAGAACTGGGCCAGGAACAGCACCGTCACCCCCTCGAACAGGGCGGTCCCGTTCTGGTTGGCCGTGGCGCCGACAGTCAGCACGAAGCGCGAGATTCGCTTCGGTAGCTTCAGGCTTTCCTCGGCGGCCTTGATGGCGATCGGCAGGGTGGCGTTGGACGAGGCGGTCGAGAAGGCCACCACGAACGGCTCCTTCACGCCCGCGGCGAATTTCAGCGGGTTCATGCCGCCGAAGATCCACACCAGCAGCGGGTAGACGACGAACATGTGGATGGCCATCGCGCCGACGGCGACCAGGGCATAGGCGCCCAGCCGGACCAGCAGGTCCCAGCCGAACACCGCCGCGAGATTGAACATCAGGCAGGCGATGGCGATCGGGGCCAGTTTGATGACGAGGTTGATGAGCTTCATCATCACCTCGAACACGCCCTGCAGCGTCTCCTGCAGCTGGTCCGTGGCGCGGCTCTTGGCCATCACCATCCCGATGCCGAAGATCAGGGCGAAGACCATGACCGGCAGGATCTGGTTCTCGGACGCGGCGGTCACGACGTTCGACGGGATCATGTCGAGGAAGAACTGACCGGCCTCGATGCTCTGCGGAGCATTGCCGACGATGGCCGCGGCGCCGTCCCGGCCCTGCTCCAGCAGTTGCTGCGCGAGCAGCGGATCGACGCCGTCGCCGGGGCGGAACCAGTTGACCATGCCCAGGCCGATGCCGACGGCGATGGCCGACACCATGACGGTGAACAGCAGGGTCTTGTAGCCGACCCGGCCCAGCGACTTCAGGTCGCCCATCTCCGCCACGCCCACGGCGAGGGCCGAGAACAGCAGCGGCAGGACCAGCATGAACAGCAGGCGCAGGAAGATCTGGCCGACGGAGCGGATGATCTCCATCACCTCGGGGATGACCACCTGGCCGGTCAGGTTGACGTACAGTCCGCCCCCGAGGCCGGCCGCGAAGCCCAGCAGCATCCACAGATAGAGCGGGACCTTGCCCGGTTTGGTCGTGTCCATGTTTCCCCCCGGCCTCGGCCGATGTCGTTACCGGATCGGCAGGGCGTAGATCAGGCCGCCCGGCCGAGCGTTCCATTGTGCGTTAAGCCCGCGCGCCAGGTCGAGCGATGAATCGGGCCCGAGGTTCCGCGCGAAGATTTCCCCATAATTCCCCGAGGCTTTTATGGCGTTCTTCGCCCACTCCCTCGACAGCCCCATGGCCGGTCCGAGGTCGCCCTCGGCCCCCAGAAGCCGCCGAATCTGCGGATCGCGCGAATCCTTCGCCAACTGGTCGGCGTTCGCGGCGGTGACCCCCAGCTCCTCGGCCAGGATCAGGGCGTTCAGCGTCCAGCGCACGACGGAGGTCCAGGATTCGTCGCCGCGCTTCACCGCCGGCCCCAGCGCCTCCTTGGAGATCACGTCCGGCAGGATGGCGTGCTGCTCAGGGTTCGGCAGCAGGGTCCTCGCCGCCGCCAGGGCCGAGATGTCGGCGCTGAACGCGTCGCAGTCCTCGCGCTGATAGGCCGTGCGCGCCGCCTCCTCGTTGGCCGACACAACCGGCCGGTACTCGATCCCCCGCGACCGGAAGAAGTCACCGACATTCAGCTCGGAGGTCGTCTCCCGCTGCACGCAGACGCGGGCGCCGTTCAGTTCCTGGGCGCTGGCCAGGTCGAGCGAGCGCCGGACCAGAAACCCCTGTCCGTCGTAATAGTTGACCCCGGCGAAGCGGATGCCCTCGGAAACCTCCCGCGACATGGTCCACGAGGTGGCCCGCCACAGCACGTCGATCCGCCCGCCGCGCAGGGCGTCGAAGCGCTGGCTCGAGGTCAGGGGCACGAACCGCACCGCATTCGGCCGGCCCAGCACCGCCGCCGCCAGCGCGCGGCAGAAGTCCGCGTCGAAGCCCCGCCATTCGCCGCGATTGTCGGTGTAGGCGAAGCCGACCAGCCCCTCGTGCACGCCGCAGTTCAACCGGCCGCGCCGCTTGACCGCCTGCAGGGTCGGGCTGGCGAACTCGGGGGCCTCGGTGGCCGCCACGACGGTCGTGGTTTCGGGCTCGATCTCGCGGCCGCGGTCGCCGCACGCCGTCAGGCCGAGGGCCAGGATCATGCCCGCCGCCGCCGCTCGCCGAACCGCCTCTGTCCGCATTCCGCTCCTCGCCCGAGCCATTCCGGCCTTGCGCCCCCGCCTGCTTTAGAGGCCTTTGGAGCCTGAACCGCAACCCCTCGACCCGGCTCCCATGACCGATCGCCCCGACCGCAGCGACCGCACCCGCCTGATCGCCTCCGCCACCCGCCGCGGTCGCGGCCGACGGCCGGTCAGTCCGCCGGTGGAGCGGGCCTCGACCCTGCTCAACGACGATCCCGCCGCCATGCGCGATGACGGCGCCGGCCCGGTCTATGGCATTGAAGACCTGTCCGCGGCCCGCGAACTGCGCGCCGCCCTCGCCGATCTGGAAGGCGCGGCCGATGTCTGGCTGGTCCCGTCGGGCCTCGCCGCCGTCACCGTGCCGCTGACCGCGTTGGCGCGGCCGGGCGACGAAGTCCTGACCACGGACGCCCTCTACGGCCCGACGCGCCGCTTCCTCAACCGTCACCTGGCGCAGCGCGGTGTCGCCGCCCACTTCCACGCCCCGGACGCCTCGACCGACGACATCCTCGCCGCCGTCACCGACCGCACCCGCCTGCTGCTGATCGAGTCGCCGGCCTCCCTGACCTTCGAACTGGCCGACGTCCCGGCCCTCGCCGACGCCTGCCGCGCGCGCGGCGTGCTGACGGTCATGGACAACACCTGGGCCGCCGGCCTCGCCTTCCGCCCGCTCGCCCACGGCGTCGACGTCAGCGTCCAGGCGGTGACCAAATACGTCGCCGGCCACTCCGCCCAGCTGATGGGCTCCAGCGCCGGCGCCGCCCCCGCCGTCGCCCGCCCGCACGGCGCGAAGAGCGAGGATCA
>JAAXIW010000036.1 GCA_012270135.1 Brevundimonas sp.
TCACCAAGAAGAACACCTTCACCGACTTCATCGCCGCGGCCGAGCACCTGATCTCCACCGGCCACGGCAGGGCCGGCCACATCGTGGCCCAGGGCGGCTCGGCCGGCGGGCTGCTGATGGGGGCGGTCAACAACATGCGCCCGGACCTGTGGGCCGGAATCATCGGCCAGGTGCCGTTCGTGGACGTGATCAACACCATGAGCGACACCTCACTGCCGCTGACGCCGCCGGAATGGCCCGAATGGGGCAATCCGATCGAGGACCCCGAGGCCTATGACTACATGATGAGCTACAGCCCCTACGACCAGGTCGAGGCCAAGGCCTATCCGGCGGTGCTGGCGACCGGGGGGCTGTCAGACCCGCGCGTGACCTACTGGGAGCCGGAGAAGTGGGTGGCGAAGCTGCGGCCCGCCACGACCTCGGGCAAGCCGGTGCTGCTCAAGATCAACATGGAGGCCGGCCACGGCGGCGCGTCGGGCCGGTTCGACTATCTGAAGGAGGTCGCCCACGACTACGCCTTCGCGGTCTGGGCCATCGACAAGGGCTGGGAACGAGCCTGACCGCTCCCGGCCCCGCCTACGGATCGAGGGTCCAGGTGTAGTCGCCCGGCTTGTCGGCATGCATCGGCACAAAGTTGCGAGTTTCGTAGCCGCGGGGACAGGTGTCGCTGCCGTCGGACCAGAAGGTGTAGGGGCCGGGGTACTGGACGCAAAGCGAATGGTTGCCCGACCAGGAGCGATTGGAGCCGTCGGTGGCGTCGGCGTACATGTAGAAGTTCGCGTTGTCGGTGCTGACGAGATCGATGCACGACCCGTTGTAGACGTCGTACCAGCCGCGGTTGATGAAGCGCCCGGCGCCGACTTCGACATAGGACACGGCCACGGTCGCGTTTCGGCCGCTGTTGTTGCAGACCTTGAGATCGACGGTCGGCGTCCAGGACGAATTGGCCGTCTGGGCCGAGATCGGCCCCGGAATGGCGAGCGTCAGCCCGGCGGCCGCGGCTGCGATGACAAAGGATTTCACGGCTCTCTCCTCCCCTCGATAACGCCACTAGATTATCAGAGCCGCAGGCCGAATCCAGTGACGGTTGATGACGGCCCGGCAGGCAGGGATTGACCCGATGATCCGCACCATCCGCGATGCGACCGAGGACGACCTGAGCGCCATCGCCAGATTGTACGGCCACGAGACGCTGACCGGCACGGCGACCTTCGAGCTGGAGCCGCCGACGCAGGAGGAGATGGCCAGCCGGTTCGGCGCCGTGCAGCGGCACGGCTTGCCGTGGCTGGTCGCCGAACTGGACGGCGCGTTCGCCGGCTACGCCTACGCCTCGCCGTTTCGACCCCCTCCGGCCTATCGCTATGGAGTCGAGGGCTCGATCTATGTCGAGCCGTCGGCGCGCGGCCACGGCGTGGGTCGGGCGCTCCTGGAGGCCCTCATAGACCGGGTCCGGGCCATGGGGCTCCGGCATGTGATCGGCGCGATCAGCGACAGCGCCAGCAGCGCCGCCTCGATCGCCCTGCACCGGACGCTCGGGTTCCGGGAAGCCGGCGTCTATCGGCAGGTGGGCTGGAAATTCGAGCGCTGGCTGGACGTAACGCTGATGCAGCTCGATCTGGCGCCGGACGGAGCGCCGCCGGCAATGCCGGGGCTCGACCTCACCGGGGGCCTGGCCTGACACGGGTCAGTGCGGGGCGATCTCGTCCGGCGGTGTGGTCAGCCACGGCGCCAAGCGGAAGCGTCGGGGCGGTTCGCCGAGGGTGCGGTGGTGGATGAACTGGCGGGCGAAATCCACCACGGCGCGGATCGTCTGCTCGTCGAAAGGCTTGGACACCGCGCCGAGCGCGCCGGCGAATCCTTCGGGTATCTGTTCCGGGTTCGCGGTCAGGAAGACCACGGCCGTTCCGTGGTCGGCGACAAGCCGCTGGGCGATGCGAGGGCCGGTCATGCCGTCAAGAAGATTAACGTCTATCAGCGCCAGATCGGGATGCTCGCGCCCGGCGATGGCGAAGGCGCTGGCCTGATCCATGGCGCAGCCGACGACGTCGCAGCCGGATTCGCCCAGCACCAGTTCAAGCTCCATGGCGAGGAGGGCCTGGTCTTCAACGATCATGACCCGAAGGTCGGGCGGTTTGGGCACCAGTACTCCCCCGAACACTAACCAGACCCGTTTACTATTGGTTTGTCCGGTAGCGGACCGTCAAACGCCTGATTGGCTATTTGGTTCGGGCTGACGTAAGATTTCTTGGGCTTTTCAGGGTTGGGGGACCGATGGCTGCGGCTGCCGGAGAGGGCATCGTTGAACTTCAGCGCCAGCTGCTGGGCGGCTACCAGCTGCTGCAGACGCTCGTCGGAATCCGACTGCGCACCGTCACGGATCCGGAGAGCGTGCGGCATCTGACCTGGCTGAGCGACGTCACCGCCGCGGTCGAGTTGATCAGCCGGCGGGTGACGGTCGAGGGTCCGCTGGACTTCGCCGGCTATCTCGAGGACGTCGCCGCCTTCTGGACGCGGGCCTGCGAGGGTCGACCGGTGCGGGTCGACGTCCGCGGACATTCCACCCTGCTGCCCGACAGCCATCTGCTGCCGCTGGCGATCATCACCCACGAGCTGATCGCCAACGCCTGCCGGCATGCCTTCCCGGACGGTCGCCGCGGCTCGATCGCGGTGGCCTTCTCACGGGCGGTGGGCGGCGTCAGCCTGGTGGTGCGCGATTCCGGCGTGGGGGCGGCGACGCTGGAGCCGGGCGAAGGCCTTGCGCTGGTGCGCGGCCTGGTCGAGCACCTGGGCGGATCGATGAGCATCGAGACCGCACCGGACGCCGGGGTCAGCGTGCGTATCCGCCTGCCGCTCGAGACCGCGCCGATGCACTGAGGCCCGACTGCGGGCCGCAGCCGTTCGGCGTTGTTGTCAGGGGGCGGCGGTGGCTGGGGAACTAGGACTCGAACCTAGAATGACGGTACCAAAAACCGGAGGGTTACCCTTACACCCTTCCCCAGCCGGTCCGGCGTCCGCTGCCCGCTCGTGCGGCGGAGGCGGTCCGCTAGGCCAAGC
>JAAXIW010000076.1 GCA_012270135.1 Brevundimonas sp.
CCTCGCGGTCCAGCTTGTTGATGAAGGTGATGATCGGGATGTCGCGCAGGCGGCAAACCTCGAACAGCTTCAGGGTCTGCGGCTCGATGCCCTTGGCCGCGTCCAGCACCATGATGGCGCAGTCCGCCGCGGTCAGGGTGCGGTAGGTGTCTTCCGAGAAGTCCTCGTGGCCCGGCGTGTCCAGCAGGTTGAACATCTTGCCGTCGTGTTCGAACGTCATGACCGAGGCGCTGACCGAAATGCCGCGCTCCTTCTCGATCTTCATCCAGTCGGACTGGGTGCGCCGGTTTTCGCCGCGCGCCCGCACCGCGCCCGCCGCGCGGATCGCCCCGCCGGCCAGCAGGATATGCTCGGTCAGCGTCGTCTTGCCGGCGTCCGGGTGCGCGATGATGGCGAAGGTCCTGCGGCGCAGGGCCTCCTGCTGGAGGGTCAGTTTCGACATGGTCATTCCGTTGGGCGGCGGGAGTTACCGCGTGCGCGGCCGGATGTCACCCGATGTGAGTACCCCCTCGCAACGCGGGGCTTTCGGAGTCATGGTTCCCGCGAGCGAGACGGTCCGGTCACGCAACCGGCCGCCGCTCCTGGAAACGCAAAGGAACGGCCATGGCTCACGACCATCCCGTCGATCCCCGCCCGGAGGGCGGCCCACACCCCGCCGTCAGCCTGACGGTCGGCTTCGGCGTCATCATCCTGCTCGCGACCGTGGTGCACCTGGCCTTCAGGGTGCTGGTCTAGGCGGCGGGCGCGGTCTCGACCTCGTCGACCGGAGCCTCCTCGATCGGGGTCTCCTCGACGGGGTCGGCGGTCTGCCCCATCGCCGTCTGGGCGGATGCGATCAGGGCCTTGGCGCGGGTGGCCCATGAGCCGCCGTGCGGGTTGTTCGCCACGGGCTGCACGATCTCGATGGCTTCGGCATGCAGGCCGCGCGTCATATAGGCCCGGCCAAGCCGCATACGCATGTCGAACGATTGGGGCGCGAGCGTCGAACCGACCTCGAGGGTCTTGAGATCGTTGTCGGTGGGATAGCCCGGTTGGCCCGCCCGGCTCTCGTTGAGGGCCCGGTAGATCCGGAAGTCGAGCGGATCACTGTCGAGGGCGCGGGCCAGATAGGCGACGGCCTCGCGCCGGTGTCCGGTCGCCTGCGCGGGATCGGCCTCGGTCCCGGCCATGTCCAGCAGCAGTTCCGCCGCGAGACGCAGCGTCTCCGGGTCGCTCTCGTCGGCCGTCAACACAGGTTCAAGCACCTCGAACCCGGTCTGGGACCGTCCCTCCAGCCGATGCGCCCGCGCCTTCACCAGAAGGCCGATGCGCGAGCCGGAATGACGCTCTCCGGCCGCCAGGGCGTCGCGGATCAGTTCCGCCCTGTGCTCGGCGCTTTCGCGCATCATCTCTTCGCGCCGGGCGCGGGCGCGGTCGGTCTCCCCCTCGCGCGGTTCGATGGGTTCGACCTTCACGGGCTGCCGGTCCAGTCGCAGGTCCAGCCACGCCAACTCGCTTTCCGATGGCGACAGCCGGGTGATCTCGACCTTCGGCGTGGGGATTTCGATCTGGGGCGTGTGGTACTGGATGGGCCCTGACAGATAGAGGCGCATGTCGTTCTGGAGCTGTTCGGGCGTCCGGCCCGTGGCGGCCTGCATGGCGACGACGGAATCCTCCCCGCGCATGACGGCGGCCAGATACTGGCCGAGCATCTGCGTACGCTCGGGCGTGCTCATGAAATAGTGGGTCAGCCCCCAGGCCTGGGCGTAGTAATCGCCCGCGCGGTACCGCCCCGAGTCCGATATGCGCCATTTCAACACATCGGCCATCGGCGCCCAGCTGTTCACCGGCTGCCGGACGAACATCAGCATCCGGCCTTCGCTGTGTCGACCGAACTGGATGCGGTCAGGCCGGACATCCGCCGTGGCGTAGTACTCCGCGAAACCCTCCACGAACCATGACGGATAGGCGGCCCCGGCCATCTGGAACATGAAATGATGGCCGTACTCGTGGAACATCACATGGTCGCCTCCGTCGCTCTTGGTGTCGACCACGGCATGGATGCGGCTGCTGTTCGGCGAATAGAAGCCGCCGACCGAGGCGCCGATGCCCGGCTCGGCCTCGAGCATGTCCCGCCGCCCCTCGGCGAGATAGATTTCGAGCTTCGGGATCTCGTGGTCGACGGCGATCGGGTAGTAGGTTCTCAGGAAGAAGTCGAAGCGCTCGACCTTCTCGGCATAGGCGCGGAGCGCGCGTTCGCTGGTGTCGCCGTAGATGATGAAATGGTCGGTTTCAGCCCGCAGCCATTGCGCCCAGGCCGGACTCGCCGCGCACGCGATCAGCAGGGTCAGACCGACCGCCAGCGTTCTCAGGAAACCGGTGAACATGGGAGCCCCCTCCAATGAGGAGGACAACCTACCGTCGGCTTCCGCCGCGGTTCAAGCTTTACGGTTGTCAGGCCGCCAGGCGCATCCACACGGCCTTGTCGGCGGCGACGGCGTCCAGCTTGCCCTTCGAGGCGCGGGTCTTGAGCTGGCGCATGACCGGCTGGGGCAGGGCGCAGAACTGGGGCTCGACCAGATCGGGATCGCAGCCGGCCTCCGGAGCGGCGAACAGGGCGGCGTTGACCTCGGGCGAGCGGTCGTGGATCAGCCACGCCAGACGGCGCGCCCGCTGGGGATCATTGTGGTGCAGCAGCGGGTCCTCGGCGAACAGCTCGCAGCCCAGCGCCAGCACATAGTCGAAGCCCAGCTTCTCGAACCGGCGCGCGTCGCCGGGCGTGACCGGGCAGGCCTCGTCCAAGTCGAACACGACATCGTTCAGAAGAAAGAGCATTCGGCTCACCCACCATCACATCGGGCCCGTTTCGACCCGTTACGCATGACCATAGGCGCCCACGCTTGCGGTTCCGTTCCCGAACGTCGTTAAGGATTTCGCACCGGCGGCGGGGCGGGAAAGGAGTGGTTAGGGAAGGGGCGAGGGGCGAGGGGCGAGGGGCGAGTAAGGAAGCTAGGAAGCGGGTGGCCCATCGAGCTTTTGCTTCAGGCGGGGCAGCATGCGGCTCAGCTCATC
>JAAXIW010000223.1 GCA_012270135.1 Brevundimonas sp.
GCATATTCGTCGGCGGTGCGGGTGCTCTCGGTGGCCGTGCGCCACTGGGCGACCCAATCCGCGCCGTCGTGGACGGCGAACAGCGTATTGGTGTTGCCTTGCTCGATCGCCAGAAGCATCAGGCGGCCTCCCCGAAGAATACGTCGCCGGCCGAGATCAGACGCAGCGTGCCGTCCGCCAGCCGCAGCCTGAGCGCGCCGTCAGACGCCACGCCTTCGGCCCACCCCTCGACGGTCTCATGCCCGAGGCGCGCCACAGCCGGGCCGTCGAGGCCGGGCGTCCGCGCCGTCCACGCGTCGAGGATGGGTTCAAACCCCAGCGTCCGCCACCGCTCAAGCCAGACGGCGAACGCCTGGGCCAGCCGCGCTCCCGCGACCTCGACGGTCGGCGGGGCCCCGATGTCGCCCCTCAGGTGCTGGGCCAGACAGGTCGCCGGCCGCTCGGTCCCGGTCGGCGCGCTGACGAGATTGACGCCGATCCCCACCGCCAGCCACAGGCCGCCCGCCGGATGGGCGCCGGACTCGACCAGCACGCCCGAGGCCTTGTGCCCCGCCAGCATGACGTCATTGGGCCATTTGATCGTCACCAGCGACGGCGGCGCATATGCATCCAGCAGGTCGGCGACGGCGAGGGCGGCGATGAAGGTGATCTGGGCGGCCTCGGCCGGCGGCTTGCGCGTGGTCAGCAGCAGGGTGCCGAACAGATTGCCGGCATCGCTCTCCCAGCTGCGGCCGCGTCGTCCCCGCCCCTCGGTCTGGCGGCGCGCGGTGATCCACAGCGGGCCTGTCTCGCCCGCCTCGGCCCGGCGGCGGGCCTCCGCATTGGTGGAGTCGGTCTGGTCGAGCAGAAGGACGGGCGCGGCCGAAGCCACCGTCAGCCCGCCCCGTAGCCGACCGCCGCCGCCCGCGTCAGGGGCTCCAGCCAGGTCAGGGCCACCATCACCAGCGGGAAGGAGAACAGGGCCGCGGCGATGGCGATGGTCTTCGCCTCGATCGGCGAACGGTCGATCGCCTCGACGCCCTCCGGGGCCGGGTCGAACCACATCAGCTTGATGATGCGCAGATAGTAGAAGCCGGCCACGACCGACGCCACGAGGCCCGCTGCGCCGACCATCCAATAGCCCGCCTCGGCGGCGGCGCCGAACACCGCCCACTTGCCCCAGAATCCGGCCAGCGGCGGCATGCCCAGCACTGACAGCGACAGCACCGTGAGGGCCAGCGCCATCACCGGCCGATCCTTGCGCAGGCCGGCGAAGTCCTGGATGCGGCGGATCGGACGCCCGCCCCGGTTCAGCGACAGGATCAGGGCGAAGAAGCCGAACTGGTCGACGACGTACAGGGTCATGAACAGCAGCATCGCCTTCACGCCCAGCGTCGTGCCGACGGCGATGCCGAGCAGGGCGTAGCCGATGTTGGCGATCGACGAATAGGCCAGCAGCCGCTGCAGGTCCTTCTGCACCAGTCCCCCGAAGGCGCCGACCGCGAACGAGATCAGCGAGATCAGGATCAGGACCTGGGCCCATTGGTCGTGCGAGCCGGCGAAGGCGCCTTCCAGCGTCCGGGCGATCAGCACCATCGCCGCCACCTTGGGGGCGGTGGCGAACAGGGCCACGACCGGCGTCGGCGCGCCCTCGTAGACGTCGGGCGTCCACATGTGGAACGGCGCCGCCGAGACCTTGAAGGCCAGGCCGCAGATCAGGAACACCAGGCCGAAGATCAGGCCGGGCGACGAAGTGGGCGCGGCGTAGGCGGCGATCTCGTCGAACCGCATCGAGCCGGTGAATCCGTAGATCAGGCTGGCGCCGTAGAGCAGCAGGCCGGATGACAGGGCGCCGAGCACGAAATATTTCAGCCCCGCCTCGGAGGCCTTCAGGTCGTCACGGTGGAAGGCGGCCAGCACATACAGGGCCAGCGAATGCAACTCGATGCCGACGTAGAGCGAGATCAGGTCGCCCGACGAGGCCATCATCCCCATGCCGGCCGAGGCCAGCACGATCAGCACCGGGAATTCGAAGCGGGCGATGCGCGTGCGCTTCATCCAGCCGTCCCCCAGCACGATGGCCACGGCGCTGGACAGGAAGATCAGCGCCTTGCCGTAGACCGCCAGCGGATCGGCCACATAGGCCCCGTTGAAGGCCTGACCGAGCGGGCCGGTGACGACCAGCGCGGTCGCGCCGAGCAGCAGCAGGATCGACAGGACGGAAACAAGGCGCGCGCTCTTCTCGCCGGCGAAGGCGCCGATCATCAGGAGCACGAGCCCCCCGACGGCGAGGCTCGCTTCCGGGGCCGACAGCTGCAGGGCGGAGATAAGATCAGGCATCATGGTCTCACCCGCCGATCGCAAGTTGATAGGCGGTGGTCAGGGCGCGCACGGAGGCGTCGGTGTAATCCAGCACCAGACCGGGCTGAACGCCCAGCCACAGGGTGCCGAGGATCAGCGGGGCGAAGATCAGAAGTTCGCGCCGGTCGACGTCGGTGATGGCCTTCATCGCCGGGTTGGTGATCTCGCCGAACATGACGTTGCGGTACAGGGTCAGGGCGTAGACCGCCGAGAAGATCACGCCCGAGGCCGCGAACAGCGCCGTCCACGTCGACACCTGGTAGACGCCGGTCATGGTCAGGATCTCGCCGATGAAGCCCGAGGTGCCCGGCAGGCCGACATTGGCCATGGTGAACAGCATGAAGATGGCCGCGAACCAAGGCATCCGCGCCGTCAGGCCGCCATAGAGGGCGATCTCGCGGGTGTGCATCCGGTCGTAGACTACGCCGACGCAGAGGAAGAGCGCGCCCGAGATCAGGCCGTGGCTGAGCATCTGGAACACCGCGCCCTGCACGCCCTGGTCGTTGCCGGCGAAGATGCCCATGGTCACGAAGCCCATGTGGGCCACCGACGAATAGGCGATCAGCTTCTTCATGTCGGTCTGCCGGAAGGCGACCAGTGAGGTGTAGACGATGGCGATGGCCGACAGCACGAAGACCAGCGGCGCGAACATCTCCGACGCCAGCGGGAACATCGGCAGGTTGAACAGCAGGAAGCCGTAGCCGCC
>JAAXIW010000001.1:0-2175 GCA_012270135.1 Brevundimonas sp.
ATCTCGTGCCGGTCGACGTCCATGAACCTGCCGAGCCCCCGGCAAGACCTGCCCCCACGCCGCCTCCCGACGCCTCCGCCGCCGCCTTCGCCGCCCAGATGATGGGTCAGACAGGCCAGCGGCGCGGTCTCAAGGGCGGCCCGCCGGTGCTCGGCGCGGCCCGCTCGGCCTACCTCGGAAACGCCTATTCGGGATCGGCCGAACGGCGGCCCAAGCCCGGCAAGGCCAGCGACACCGACGTCTGAGTCTCCGGCACGGTCCTTGCTGATGGAAGGCGGAAACGCCGCCTTCCGGGACCGCCCCCATGCTGACCTTCCTCGCCCGCACCGTCGACATCACCGTCGTCGCCCTGATCTTCGTCGCCTTCAGCTAGGCGGCGCCGTTGACGAAGGCGGGGCTCTAGACCTCGAACACCCGATACGGGGTGTCGCCCAGCGTTTTCAGAACCGGCAGAGCCACGTTGTAGACCGGCACGCCCTTGTTGGTGCGGCCCTCGGGCGCGCCGCGGTGGGCGTGGCCGTGCACCACCAGGCTGATGTTGTCGTAGCGGTCGATGGTCTCGCCCAGCCGCGACGAGCCGAGGAAGGCGTGAATCTCCGGCGGCTCGCCCATCACGGTGTCGACCACCGGCGAATAGTGCAGCAGCACCACCGACCGCTCGGTCCTCAGCATCCGGATCGAGTTTTCGATATGGTTGGCGTCCTCGACCGCCTCCTGGACGAACGACTTGATCGAGGCCTCTCCGAACGGGCTCAGCATGTAACGGCCGAAGCCGCCGATGAAGCCCTTGCCGCCGGCGAATCCGACCCCGTCGATCTCATACGCCTGGCCGGTCAGCATCTTCACCCCGGCGTCGCACAGCATCTCGGTGACCTCGTCGGGCTGGCCGCATTCGTGCTCGTGATTGCCCAGCACTCCGACCATCGGAATGCGGCAAGCTCTCAGATCCTCGAGCAGGATCTCGACCTCGCGGACCTTGCCGAAATTGACCAGGTCGCCGCACAGGCACAGCACATCGGCGTCCTCGTGCACCCGCTCGAACAGGGCGCGATGCGGACGGTCATGGGTCTCGCCGACATGCAGATCGCCGACGGCGGCGACCCGCAGCTTCTTTGCGGGGCCCGCCTCAAGCCCCGGCTGCGGCGTCTGCGGATCGGGATGGGCGTCAGTGGGTGGCTTCATGCCGCTCCTCCAGTCCCTTGCCGACGATGTCGCCAAAGCCCCATTCGGTGATGTCGGCGATGTAGTCGCGCGGGCTGAACAGACGCCCGCGGCAGACCTTGATCCGGGGCGCCGGCAGGTCGACCTGGGCGTGCAGACGCCCGGTCAGCTCGGTCATCAGCCAGCTCGGCACCCGGTCGCGCTCGGTCGGATAGGCGAAGCGGAAATTGAGCAGATGCGCCATCAGCACCTCCCAATAGAGGTCCATCTGACCAAGCAGGGACTTCCAGTCGATCGCGTCCGACTGCTTCAGGATCACATGGTTCACATCCGCCCCGTCGTAGCGGTAGCGGTCCTGGATGAAGACCTTGGACAGGATCAGGGCCGTCGGCGGGGTGATGCCGACCGTGTGGCCGTAGACCTCAATCGAGTCCTCGCCGAACCAGCTGTCACTGACCGCGATGGTGCCGTTCGACATGGCGAAGATCACGTCGAAGAAATACTGGTCGTCCTTCCACACCTTGGCGATCCACCGCTCGTCCTCGACGTCGGTGCGATAGCCGCGCGCCTGGAAGAAGGCGAGGATGCGCGGATAGTCCCCAGGCTTGCAGAAGACGTCGAGATCCTTGGTCGGCCGCCGGATGCCCGTATAGGCGGTCACCGCATAGGTGCCGGACAGCAGGAAGGGGATGCCGCTCTCCTTCAGCAGGCCGAGCGCCTCTTCATAGAAGGCGACGGCGGCCTCGGGCGGATGGAAGCTGGGGTCGGTGACGGTGTCTGACATGGTCCTGACCCAGGGAGGGCGAGGGACTGGAAACGGTCGCGATTGGACGGCGGTTCCTTGGCGAAGGCGCGCCATGCATCTGATTTGTTTACGGGTCGGCCTTAACGATGACCGTTCAGCAGTGACCGAGGGGGTCGGTTTGCAAGGTCGTTGGCGTTTGTTCAGGCATGAGGCTGGCCGCGTATCCGGGCCGCCCGCCTGGGCCTATATCGCGCTCTATGCGGCGGCCA
>JAAXIW010000001.1:2275-15360 GCA_012270135.1 Brevundimonas sp.
GCGCGGCGCTGGACATCTTCGCCAACGCCCTGCGCGCCGCGCCGATGGCCTATCTGGCCGCCAACGTCGTTCTCAATCTCGGCATGGCCATGGCGGCGGCCCTGCTGGCGCGGCGAGTGTGCGGAGCCGCGCTCGACCTCCGGCGGCCGGGCCGCCTGGCCCGTTTCGCCCTGCTGGCCGTGGTCCCGGCCACGGTTCTCGCCGGCCTGTCCAGCATGGGCCTGCTGGCGCTGATCGGCCCTGCGAGGTCGTGGGCGATGTGGCTGTTCGAGCTTCAGAACTACATCGCCATCGAGGTCCTGAGCCTGCTGCTGGTCACACCCATCCTGCTGCTGCTCGCGCGCCGCCATCGCTTCGCCGGAGCTGCGCGGGCGTCGAACGCCGAGGGCGTCAGCCTGATCGCCCTGGTGATGGCGGTGACCGGCGCGGTGTTCTGGCAGGACCAGGCGCCGCTGATGTTCCTGGTGTTCCTGCCGATGGTGCTGGTCGGCCTGCGCCTGTCACCCACATGGTCCGCCGCAGCCCTGATCGGGTTGGCCGTGCTCAGCGGCGCGGCCACCCTGATGGGTCACGGGCCGGTCCATCTGACGGTTCTGGAGAACATGCCCGGTCTCGAGAACGTGGCCCCGATGGTTCGCAGCCTCGGCGTCTACAATCTGTTCCTTCTGGCCATGGTCATCACCGTCCTGCCGATCAGCACGGTGATGACGGAGCGCCGCCGCCTCGAGGCGCGGCTGCGCGCCCGCACCGCGGCCGCCCAGGAGGCCCGCCGCGTGGCCGAGAACGCCGCCGCCGCCCGCTCGCGCTTCCTGGCCATGATGAGCCACGAGATGCGGACGCCGCGGAACGGCGTCGCCGGCTTCGCCGACCTGCTCGCCGGCCGCTCGGACCTGGACGCCGAGGCCGTGCGTCAGGCCCGCCAGATCCGCGAATCGAGCGACGGTCTGCTGATGCTGGTCGAGGACATCCTCGACTTCGCGCGCGGCGAGCACGCCGTTTCGCCAGAGCCGCTGGATCTCGCCGCCGTGGTGCGCGACGCGATGGTCCCGAGCCGCGCCGCTGCTGGAGACCGGGGCCTGACCCTGACCGTCGACGACCGGCTTCCCGACCGGTCGCGATTCAACTGTGACGGCCGGGCCCTGCGCCAGGCCCTGCACCCGCTGATCGCCAATGCCGTGAAATTCACCACCGAGGGCGGCGTCGTCGTCCGCCTCGACCGGGCCGGAGACGGGGTCGTCATCCGCGTCTCCGACACCGGCTGCGGCATCGCGCCCGACCACCATGCCGAACTGTTCGAGGCCTTCTCCCAGGCCGACGCCTCGACCAGTCGGCTGCACGCGGGTGTCGGACTCGGTCTGGCGCTGGCGGCCCGGCACGTGCGCCGGCTGGACGGCCGTATCGAAGTCGACAGCCGCCCCGGCGAGGGCTCCACCTTCACCCTCCATCTGCCGTTGACCCGCGCCCCGGACGCGGCCGCCGAACCCGCCGCCCAGGACCCGTCCGAGATCGCCGGGCCAACCGCCGACGACGCGCCGGATGTCATCGCCCGCGCTCCGCGTGTGCTGATCGTCGACGATCACCCGGTCAACCGCGCGGTCGCCCGCATCATGATCCAGGCCTTCGGCTGCGAGGTGGTCGAGGCCTGCGACGGACACGAGGCGGTGGAGGCCGCCGCCCACGACCTCGATCTGGTGCTGATGGACGTCCGCATGCCGCGGATGGACGGTCTGGAGGCTACCCGCCGCATCCGCGCCCTGCCCGGCGCCCGGGGCGCCGTCCCGGTGGTCGCCATGACCGCCGACGCCATGCCCGAGGACGTCAGCCGCTGTCTCGACGCCGGCATGAACGCCCACCTGCCCAAGCCGGTCAGCCAGGCCTCCCTGTTCGCCATCGTCTCCCGCGCCCTCGCCGGGGACCTTCCGGCGGCGCCCCGGGTCGATTCCGAGGCGGCCTAACCGGCGTAGTCGCCTTCGAACGGAAAGCGCCGCGCCCAGAAGTCCCGCAGTTCCGGCAGGGCGTCGACGCGGCGCGCGACCTCGCCCATGCGCGGCGCGACCCGGTGGAACCGCATCCGGTGCGGCGTCCAGCGGCTGGCCGTCGCGACATAGAGATCCAGCACCGTCGGCTCTGGTCCCAGCAGGAAGCGGTCCGGCCTGATCTGGCTTTCCATCCGCCCCCAGCATTCAGCGATCCGCTCCGCCGTCCGCGCGCTGACGGCCTGCTGCGCCGTCCGGTCGTCGCCGACGAGGCGGGAGGGGTCGTCGCGGACCCAGTACATGGAATAGATCGAAGCGGGGATGAAGGTCATCCAGCGCAGGAACTGGCCCCGGCGCGGATCGCACGGCTCGGGAGCCAGCGCCGCCTCGGGATGGCGTTCGGCCAGCCAGATCAGGATGGCCGCGCTCTCGGTGAGAGTTTCGCCGTCCGGCGTGACCAGGGCGGGGATCTGGCGCATCGGATTGACCGGCGCCACCTTGTCGCGCTCGGCCTCGCCCTCCCAGGTAACGGCCTCGATGACTTCGAACGGCGCCCCGATCAGGGTCAGCGCGGCCTCGACCGGAACCGAGCCGGAGCCGGCCGCGCCATAGACTGTGTAGGTCATATCGGTCTCCTCCCGGGCTTTCTGCGCCTCAACGCAGGAAGGCGCCCGCGAGATTTTCGCGATGACGGACAAGCTGACCTGATCCCGGAGTCCGCCGCCCCCGCGAGCCGGCGCGGGGGCGGCGGACCGGTGCGGCCGTCAGGGACGTTTGGGGTATAGCCAGGCCCTGGCGATGCACCAGCTCGTGGCACGGACCGGCATCTGCACCGACCCCGGCTGCGAGCCGACGGCCGGGACCGCCATGGCCAAGTTCATCGGCTCGTTGGGCGCTCCCGACGGCGGCGCATAGATGCTGGCGCCGGTCGGGAACTCTCCCATCATCGAGTTGGTCGGATCGTTACCGACCCCCGGCGTCGGATCGGCATTGAAGTCGTGGGTATGGGCCGGCAATTCAGCCACCGTCAGGGTGACGCTGGACTGACCCACGGCGGCTCCGATGGGCCGGGTTCCGCTCATGCCGACCGGCGCGCGATCGCGCAGGTCTGGCAGGGCGAAGGTCGTGCGCCCGTCGCCGCCGTAGGTGGTCCCGATCACCGAGTACAGCGTCGTGTTGGAGGCAATGGAGAGCAGGGCGCCGTTGGCCGACGCCCATCCCTGCGGACACCAGTTCATCCCGAATTGCTGAAGCTGGCCGACGTAAAAGTCATAGCTCTGGGCCGTGGCGCGATCCGGCCCGCCGAAGGCCGCCAGGCCGACCGCGGCCGCCGCGGCGGCGAGGTGAAGTGTCGAACGTTTCATGGCGACGCCCCTCACGACCGCGACGGGTAGATGCCCTGCATCGCCACGCACCAGTTCATGGAAAGAACCGGGCTCTGGGTCGATACGGGCTGACTGCCGCCGGTCACGCCGACGATTCCGGCGTGCATCGCCACATCGGGCGTCGTTGTATTGGCGGCATAGATGTTCTGCCCGGCGGGGAAGGTGCCGAGCGAGGCGCCAGCCGGGCTGTTGGTCGAGGTCATGGCCGAGGAACCCATGATCACATGGGTGTGCATCGGCATCTGGGCGGTCGTCAGGGTGGTCGTGGAGGATCCGAAGGCCGAGCCGATCGGGTGCGTGGCGGACCAGCTGACCGGAGCACGGTCGGTCAGGTTGGGCAGGGCGAAAGTGGTCGTGCCGTTGCCGCCGTAATAGGTGCCGTAGAGCGAGAAGAGCGCCGAGTACTGCTGTATCGGGAGCAGGGCGCCGTTGGCCTGCTGCCAGCCGCGCGGACACCAGTTTGTGGCGAACAGGGCGACCTGTCCCAGGATCGGTTCCGACTGGGCGGCGGCGGGCGGGGCGGCGCAGAGGAGGGCCGCGCCGGAGGCCGCGGCGGCGGCCAGGCCCATGGATTTGAAGTGTTTCATGACTCACCTTTGCTGATTGAACAGGTCATCACGCGCCGGGGAGCGGCCGCCGAAATGGCGTTGGCAGAATGGAGGCGCCCCCCAGGCGCAGGCGTGGTTCGCTTGGCGAACCCATCACCCCTTTCACACTCAAGGTTGCAGAACCACTCACATAACAGTGATCTCGTAGCGAGTCGGTCGGAACCCGGCGGGCTTGGCGCCGCCGCTTCGTCCCCAGCTTCCTCCCCAAGAGCCTCACGAGGAACCACCACATCTAGCGGTCGCGGAAAAAGTGATCGCAATATAGCCGTAATTCGGCTTGGCGCCGGAGCCGCTCGCCCGCATGGTGAACGTCTCCTTCCGGATTCGCCGACAGAGTTGCTTCGATGAACGCGCACGCCCCGATCCAGACTTCGACCCCCGGCCTGCTCACGCCCTCGGCGGCCTACAAGCCGTTCCGCTACCCGTGGGCCTTCGACATGTGGAAGAAGCAGCAGCAGGTCCACTGGATGCCCGAGGAGGTGCCGCTGGGCGAGGACTGCAAGGACTGGGCGGCCAATCTGACCGACAGCGAGCGCAATCTGCTGACGCAGATCTTCCGCTTCTTCACCCAGGCGGACATCGAGGTCCAGGACAACTACATGGAGCGCTACGGTCGGGTGTTCAAACCGACCGAGGTCAAGATGATGCTGGCGTCCTTCGCCAACATGGAGACCATCCACATCGCGGCCTACGCCCTGCTGCTCGAGACCATCGGCATGCCCGAGAGCGAGTTCGGCGCCTTCATGGAATACGAGGCCATGCGCGACAAGCATGACTTCATGGGCCGGTTCGGGGTCGAGACCGACGGCGACATCGCCCGCACCCTGGCCATGTTCGGCGGCTTCTCGGAAGGGCTGCAGCTGTTCGCCAGTTTCGCGATGCTGATGAATTTCCCGCGCCAGAACAAGATGAAGGGCATGGGCCAGATCGTGTCATGGTCGGTGCGCGACGAGAGCCTGCACTGCGAGGGCATCATCAAGCTGTACCACGCCTTCAACAAGGAAACGGGGGCTGTGACCCAGGCGGTGGCCGACGACATCGTCGAGTGCTGCAAAACCGTGGTCGAGATGGAGGACCGCTTCATCGACCTGGCCTTCGAGATGGGCCCGGTCAACGGCATGACGCCCGCGGACATCAAGGCCTACATCCGCTTCATCGCCGACTGGCGCCTGCGCCAGCTGCACCTGCCCGAGGTCTACGGCGTCAAGGAAAACCCGTTGCCGTGGCTGCAGTCGATGCTGTCGGGCGTCGAGCACGCCAACTTCTTCGAAGCCCGCGCCACCGAATATTCGAAGGCCGCCACCAAGGGTTCCTGGCACGGCGCCGCCGGCGTCTGGGACAGCTTCGACGCCCTGATGAAGAAGCGGCAGGAAGAGCCGGCGGAGACCTGAATCACGTCCCCGGTTGAACGTAGGGGATCCGTCCGAAGAACCGCCGCTCGTCGCCGCGCGGGTCGTTCTCCATCCGCGGCGGCAGGTCCATGATCATCGTCTCGCGCCGCTCCCGAGAGTAGGGCGTCCACGTCGGGAGGCCGGCGTGGTTCGGGTCGCCGGTGCGCGCGAAGGCCAGCAGGGCGTCGCTCATCCGGTCGGCCATCGTCTGGCCCCAAGGTCCGGTCGCGCCCGAGCCCTCGGCCCCGACATTGTCGAGCATCAGCGGGATGTCCGAGGTGTGGTAGGCCCCGGTCCGCCCGTTGGGCATGCGGCTGGCCCAGTCCAGCTGGTAGACGAAGGCGGACGCCCCCTGCGCCGCCCGGGCCTCAGCCTCGATCACTGCGGCGCGCCACGACCGCGCCGCCGTCGTCGCCCGGATCAGCACCTGATCGGGCGTCATCTCCGGGTGCGCGCGGCGGTACCAGGCCACGACCTCTTCGGGGGCCACGTCGATGCGCATCTGCGACGGCGTCAGCCGCGACGGCAGCGTCTCCCAGGTCAGTCCGGCGTTGGCGGGATCATTGCCGAGGAAGGCCAGGGTCTCCTCGCGGGTGTTGCCGATCATCATCGGAATCTGCGCCGACTGCGGCGGAGCGTCGGGCCAGAACGGATGGCGGGTCAGGCTGCGCCCGTCCATCACCGGCCCGAAATACAGCGAGCCGCCGAGGATCGGGTCAGTCGCCCCCGCCGCCTCGATCAGTCGCTCGACCGGCATCGTCCGCACCTCTTCGATGCGGTCGGGCGTCAGGCCCAGCGCCGCCAGCCAGACCTCGGCCCGGCGTGTGGCGTTGAGCGGCCCCGAGGCGGTGACCTGCTGGCCGCTCATGGTCACGGCCCGGTGGAACAGGCCCGCCGCCGCCGGCATGGCCATCAGGGTGGCGATCTTGGCCCCGCCGCCCGACTGTCCCACGACCGTCACACACCCCGGGTCGCCCCCGAAGGCCGCGATATTGTCCCGCACCCATTCCAGCGCCAGCACCAGGTCCAGCTGGCCCAGGTTGCCGCTGTCCTCGAACCCCGGCGCCAGCCGCGCCAGAGAGGCGTAGCCCAGCGGCCCCAGCCGGTGGTTGCCGGTGACCACCACCACATCGCCCCGCGCCGCCAGCCGCGCGCCGTTGGTCAACGGACTGGACCCCGACCCGGTCGAATAGGCCCCGCCGTGGATGTAGACGATCACCGGCCGGCGCCCGGCGTCGACGCCCGGCGTCCAGACGTTGAGCCGCAGGCAGTCCTCGGACTGGTTCGGCTCTGTCCCCCGCTGCGGCGAGGCGGGACCGAAGGCGTCGGCGCGGTATTCTCCCGGCCATGGCCGCGGCGGCAGCGGCGGCCGGAAGCGCTCGGCCCGGCCGTAGGGCACGCCCTTGGCCGAGACGACTCCGCCGTCCGCGAACAGCCTGACCCGCCCCGACGAGGTCCGCACCACCATCGGGATGCGGGTCCCTGCCCGCGCCGTCGACGGAACCACCAGCGCCGCCCCCGCCGCCAGACCCAGACCGCGCCGCGTCAGATGCCCGCGTACCACTCGTACCCCCGGTCTTCCCAGTAACCGCCCTTGCCGCGGCCGATGTGGGCGAAGCTCTCCACCGCCTCGATACGGCGGATGTATTTGGCGTGCTTGTAGCCCAGCTGCCGCTCGACCCTGAGCCGCAGCGGCGCCCCGTGCGGGACCGGCAGGGTCTCGCCGTTCATCTCGTAGGCGAGGATGGTCTGGGGATGGCGGGCGTCGATCAGGTCGATGCTCTCGTAATACCGTTCGCCGTCCTCGCGCTGATCGAGGGCGTCGAAACAGTGGAAGACGATGTAACGGGCCTCCGGCTTCAGCCCGGCTTCGTCGAGCAGGGTCTCCAGTCGCACGCCGGTCCATTCGCCGATCGAGGTCCAGCCCTCGACGCAGTCGTGCTTGGTGATCTGGGTCCGGGCAGGCCGCGCCCGCAGCTCGGCGAGACTGAGCGACAGCGGCCGTTCCACAAGCCCGTCGAGGACCAGTCGGTAGCCCTCGAACCCGTCCGCCTTCAGCGCCCGGTAGTCCGACGCCGCCGGGTCGATGGAGCCGTTGGCCTTGAAGTCGGGCGAGATGTCCGCCCGGTTATAGGTCGGAGCCAGGGCGTCGGCCGGGATCAGCAGCCGCTGCGCCCGCCGCGTCAGTCCCTCGCCCATGCGCCGAGCCTGTTCCGACAGCCGCCAGCTGGCCTCGCCGCAGGCGCTGACCAGGGCGGCCATGCCGGTCGCGAGGGCGCCGGTCAGCCAGCGGCGGCGGTTCATGGCGCATCTCCTTCCTCGGGCGGACGTCGGCCGAGCTTCGGACCCGCCGTCGATCCCGGCGGCTGGATCACGAACCAGCCGGTGATCATCGAGCGCATGTTGTTGAAGAAGCCGGTCCAGATCACCAGCCCGACGTGAACGACGATAAAGGCGACGATCAGCCCCGCCGAGATGAAATGCAGGGTCCGCGCCGACTGCCGGCCGCCCATGATCTCGAGCAACACGCCGCCAATGGCGTTAAACGCCGGCGACATCGACAGACCGGTGACCAGCATCAGCGGCAGGACGACCAGCACCATCGCCAGATAGGTCAGCTTCTGGATGACGTTGTAGGTCCGGGCGTGGTCATCGGTGGGGAAGTGGAACCGGGCATGTTCCTTCACCGACGGCCAAAAGCCGCGCAGGTCGCGTCCGCTGGGGGCCAGACGGCGCTTGAAACGGCCGGAGACCAGCGCCCAGACCAGATAGATCAGGCCGTTGATCACGAAGACCCAGGCGAACAGGAAATGCCAGTTGCGCGCCTCGGCGAGGTTGCGGCCCTGCGGGATCAGCAGCCAGTTCGGAACCCTGGGCGTGCTCAGCCACGGATCGGCGAAGGTCGAGCTGAGGCCCCAGTAGAGGTGCGGATGGGCCGCCAGAATGTTCAGCCCGCTCATCAGCAGGACAACCACGGCGGCGACATTGATCCAGTGGGTGATGCGCACCGGCAACGGGTGCCGCCAGGTGTCCGTCCGCCCGCCCGGCAGCAGCCGGTCCGCCCGTTCGCCGACGACGGGCTGGGGAACGGATCCCACGGCCTCGGGCGGCGGATCGGCGGCGGCGTCGGTCATGGGCGGTCCCCGTCAGGCGGCCCAGGGACGGTGTCACGGGCGCCGGCGCTCCGCAACGCCGGCGCGGCCTTCAGGGCAGGTCAGTTGCGCGGCGACGGCGTCAGGCAGACCCGGCCGGAGCGGCGGCAGGCGGCCATCTGCGCCTCCCAGGCGGCCTGCTCCCGCTCCCACCGGGCCTGGGCGGCCCGGGCGGCGGCGTCGTTCGCCTCCCACTGGGCGCGCTCGGTTTCGAGCCGCGCCGTCTCGGCGCGCCAGGCGGCATTGCGTTCCTCGAAGGCGGTCGCGGCCCCAGCCTCCGCCTCGGCCGCGGCGGCGTTGCGGGCGGCGATCTCGGCGTTCAGCCGGGCGGTGGCGGCGACCTCCGCGGGATCCTGCTCGGTGTCCGGCGCGCGGCTGTACATCTCGCCGCGCAGGCGCAGCCATTCCTCCGATCCCGGCTGGGCGCCGGTCGGGGACGGGGCGGTCTGGGCAAGAACGGGCGCGGCGGCGAGCGTCAGGGCGAGGGCGGCGGTCAGGGTCAGTCGGATCATTACGGGCTCCTTCGGGCAAAGACCTGGCGATCAAGCTGGGCCGTTTCGCGGCGGTCTGCGAGGGATAACGCCGATCCGGCGATTTGGAGCCGCCCGCTTCCCTCAGTCCGGGAGGCGCAGTTCGAACGTCGTGCCGTCGGGGCCGGTGTCGACGAGCCGCAGATCGCCGCCGTGGCTGACCGCCAGCTCCCGCGAAATGGTCAGGCCGAGGCCGGTGCCGTCGGAGCTGCGCCCGCTGACGAAGGGCTCGAACAACTGGTCGGACAGGCGCGGCGGTATGCCCGGCCCGTTGTCGGAAATGCGGATCACCGCCTGCCCGCCGTCGTGGGCGGCGCTGACCCTGACCCCGCCCTTGCGGCCCACGCGGGCGGCGTCGCCCTCGATGGCCTGGCGGGCGTTGCGCATCAGGTTGACGAGGACCCGGTGCAGCTGGTCCGGGTCGGCGTGGACAGTGAACCGCGCCGGAATGGCCCGGGTCAGCTTCACGCCCTCGCTCGACAGGCCGGCGTCCTCGGCGGCAACGGCGACGGCCGTCCCGAGCGCCAATCGAACCCGCTGAGGCTGGGGCTCCTCGCTGCGGCCGTACTCCAGCACATTGCGCGACAGGGCTGCGGCCCGACCGAGCGCCCGCTCCAGCCGCGGCAGGGCCTTGGCCACCTGCGGGTCGGGGGAGTCGGCCAGCCGCTCGGACGCGATCTGGGCCGAGGTCAGCATGGTGCGCAGGTCGTGGTTGATCTTGGCCCCGGCCTCGCCGAGCGCGCCCCGCCGCGCCCGCGAGCGCAGCGACTGGCGGACCTCGCCCTGCATCCGCGCCAGTTCGCGTTCGACCCGGCCGATTTCGTCGTGCCGGTCGCTGGGTGGATCGCCCTCGGCCTCGGGGTCGACGGCGAACAGCTCGATCGATCGCGTCACCCGCCGCAGCGGCTGCAGCACGAGGAAGGCGAGACCGCCGTAGAGCAGCCCCCCCGCCACCAGAGACAGCAACAGCGAGACCAGCAGGCTGTTGAGCAGGAAGGTCCGCAACTCCTGCTTCAGCGGCTCGGCCGGGGCCAGAAGCTCGATGAAGTCGCCCGACCGGTAGCGGGGCCGCGCCTGGACCCGGATCGACCGGTCGGGATGCCCCGCCAGAGTGCGCCACGGGTCCAGCAGCCGGGTGACCGGGCGCGCCTCGCGCAGGTCGATCAGGTCCGGCGTGCGCGGCAGGTTGGGCGCCTGCAGAAGCAGCCGCCGCACGCCCTGATCCCCGACCACCACCGCCTGCACCCCGCCGATGGCCAGCAACTGCTCGGCCACGTCGTCCTCGACCGCCGAATAGGGCAGGGCCTCGACCCCGACCGAGGCCAGTTCGGCCGACTGCAGCCGGTCCAGCAGCCAACGCTCGTGGAAGCTGGCGGCGCTGGGGGCCACGATCAGCACCTCGACCACCGCCGTGAACACGAAGGTCAGCAGCAGCAGCCGCCACGCCAGGGCGTCGGGCGCGTGGAAGCGCAGCCGCTCGCGCCAGTCGTCGGGCAGGCGCCGGCGCCGTTCGCCGTGGTTCATCGGGGGCCGCCGCGCCTCGCTCATGCCTCCCCTAACGCAAAGCTTGGGCCAATCGCTGCGTCGGTCATGCGCCCCGCCGCCTTCCCATCGCCGCCTGCAACCCCTTCATGGCGAAGGGCAGGACGACGGCGAGCACGAAAACCCCGGCCATCGGCGCCCAGAACTGGGCGAAGAGGGCCTGAAAGTCCGGATTGGGATCGTTGGCCAGCAGGGCGTTCAGCCGCGCCCCGATCCAGCAGTAGATGATGTGCGCCGGCAGCAGGCCGATCACCGTGGCGATCGTATAGGGCCCAAGCCGCACCGCCATGATCCCGGCCGCGACATTGATCATGTGGAAGGGCACAACGACCGCCAGCCGCGAGGCCAGCACGTACCAGAACGTATCCTTGTCGATGGCCTCGCAGACCTTCTGCATCAGGCCGGCGTCGCGCTCGGCCTTGCGCCGCAGCGCCTCCCCAAGGGCGGACCGGGTCACGGCGTAGACCACCAGCGCGCCCGCTGTGGCTGCGATCGAGGTCGACACCCCGCCCACCCACGGCCCGAACAAATAGCCGGCGGTGATGGTCAGGAAGAATACGCCGGGGACGACGCTGGCGGTCAGCACCGCGAACAGCACCATCAGGATCAGGAGGCTGAGCAGATAGTTGGCGGCGGTGAAGTCGCGGAACGCCTGGCCATGGTCGCGCAGGGTGTCGAGCGACAGGTAGCGGTTCCAGCCCATGGCGAAGATCAGCACGATCACACATCCGAGCGCGATCAGGGGCAGGAAGCGTTTCACCCGGTGCATCGTCTCTCCGCTGACGCCCCACGGCGTTGACACCACGGGCTTCCCCGCTTATACGCCCGCCCTTCCCGCGACGGACCACTTTCCGCCGCCCACCTTGTTTTCAGTCCCAGGAGCCGACCGTGAAGCGGACCTATCAGCCGTCGCGACTCGTGCGCAAGCGCCGTCACGGCTTCCGTTCGCGGATGGCCACCAAGAACGGGCAGAAGATCGTCCAGCGCCGCCGCGCCAAGGGCCGCAAGCGCCTGACGGCCTAAATCGTCCGGCGCCCGGGACCGGGCGCATGAGCGACCTCGTGAAAATCGAACGCCTGAAATCGCGGCCCCAGTTCCTGGCGGCCGCGAAAGGCGTTTCAGAGGCCCGCGGCGCCGTGGTCGTGCAGCGGCTGGACCGTGGCGACGGCGACCCGACGGTGCGGCTGGGCTTCACCGCCACGCGCAAGATCGGCGGCGCGGTGGTGCGCAACCGCGCCAAGCGCCGTCTGCGCGAGGCCGCCCGCGCGCTTGCGCCGCAGCTGGCGCGGCCCGGTAGCGACTATGTCTTCATCGCCCGCATGGGCACGGCGGACCGTCCGTGGGACCGTTTGCTTGACGATGTGAAATCGGCGCTTACAAGGCTCGCGACCCCGCGGCCGGCGCCCCATGTCGCGCCCCAGGCCCCCAGTTCGCCCGCCGGCCAGGATTCCTGATCTCCATGCCCCCCCACAACAACAGCCGCAACACGATCATTTTCATCGTGATCGCGTCGATCATGCTGCTGGCCTACAGCTTCTTCGTGATGGAGCCGCAGACGCAGAAGCGTCGCGCCGCCCAGGAAGCCGCCGCCGCCGCCGAGGCTACGGGGCCGATCACCGCACCCCAGCCCAGCGCCGCCGTCTTCACGACGGATCGCCGGACGGCGCTCGGCGCCAATGGCACCCAACGGGTGCCGATCGAGACCTCGACCCTCAAGGGCTCGCTGTCGCTGACCGGCGGTCGCATCGATGACCTGTTCCTGACCGACTACCGCGAGACCATCGCCGCCGACGCCCCCGCCGTCGAACTGTTCCGCCCCGAGGGCATGCGCCACGCCTTCTTCGCCCAATTCGGTTGGAGCGGCCCCAACATTCCGGGCGGCGTCCCAGGCCCGAACACGCCGTGGCAGCTGACCCAGGGGGCGACCCTGACTCCGACGACCCCCGTCGTCCTGACCTGGGACAACGGCGCCGGCCTGCGCTTCACACGCCGCATCAGCGTCGACGACTTGTACGTGTTCACGGTGACGGACACCGTGGCCAATTTCAGCGGCCAGGCGGTGACCATCACGCCGCGCTCGGGCGTTCTGCGTCAGGGCGTTCCGTCCACGCTTGGTCGCAACCAGGTCCTGCACGAGGGCGCCATCGGCGCCTTCGGGGACGGCGAGAGCTACAGGACCGAGCAGCTCAAATATGGAGCCTGGTCCAAGAAACCCTCGGTCGAGCATGAATCGACCGGCGGCTGGCTCGGCATCACCGACAAATACTGGCTGGCCGCCCTGGTCCCCCCGCAGGACGAGAAGATTGAGGCCCGGTTCCTCGTGGAAGGCGACGGCTCCGACGCCGCCCATATCGCCACCATGGATGGCGAGGCCCACACCATCCAGCCCAACACCCAGATCACCGAGACCCGCCACCTGTTCGCCGGGGCCAAGCGCACCGACCTCCTCGTCGGCTATCAGGTCAGCCGCGCCCGGCCGCGCTTCGTCTAGGCGATCGCCG
>JAAXIW010000359.1 GCA_012270135.1 Brevundimonas sp.
CCTTGCGGGAGAAGGTGGCAGCCGAAGGCTGACGGATGAGGGGTCGCGCCGCTGTCGCCCATTGGCGTGGTCGGCTCTGGACGCAGGGATCGCCGGTGCGACCCCTCATCCGACCTCGCTGCGCTCGGCCACCTTCTCCCGCAAGGGGAGAAGGGTCGTACCTAAACTCCCGGCTCGGCCGTCTCGCGCTTGTTGAGTTCGGCCTGGCGGGCTTCCTCGGCCCTGCGCTTCTTCGCCGCCGAGGCGCGGCCCATCATGTTCAGGCCCTCGACCAGGGCCGAGAAGGCCATGGCGGCGTAGATATAGCCCTTGGGCACGTGGACGCCGAAGCCGTCGGCGATCAGCACCGCGCCGATCATCAGCAGGAAGCCGAGGGCCAGCATGACCACGGTCGGGTTCTTCTCGATGAAGTTGGCCAGGGGGTCGGCGGCCAGCAGCATGACGGTGACGGCGGCGATCACGGCCACGACCATGATCGGAATGTGATCGGTCATGCCGACGGCGGTCAGGATGGAGTCGATCGAGAACACCAGGTCCAGAAGGATGATCTGGAAGATGGCCGCGCCCATGTTGTTGATGACGGCGTTCTTCGCATCCATGACGTCGTGGGTCGGCTTGGGATCGACGGCGTGGTGGATCTCCTTGGTGGCCTTCCACAGCAGGAACAGGCCGCCGGCGATCAGGATCAGGTCGCGCCAGCTGAAGGCGGTCTCGAAGGCGGGTTCGCCGTGGGCGCCGGCCGGCCCCGACAGGCCGAGGTCGAACACCGGGGCGGTCAGGCCGACGATCCAGCCGATGGTCATCAGCAGGGCGAGGCGCATGATCAGGGCCAGGCCGATGCCGATGCGGCGGGTGCGCTGGCGCTGCTCGGGCGGTAGCTTGTTCGACAGGATCGAGATGAAGATCAGGTTGTCGATCCCGAGCACCACCTCCATGACCACCAGGGTCACCAGCGCCGCCCAGGCGGCGGGGTCGGAGAAGAGGGGGATGATGGAGTCGAACATGGGCGTCCCGATCGCGAAAGCTGGAGCGTAAATCGCTAGGCGAGCGCCGCGTTCCGATCAAGCGGCGGATGCCGACGCTGTCGCGGGCTGTCGGGTGTTCAGGGCTCGACCGGGACCAGGTCCGCGACAAGGGGGAAGTGGTCCGAGATCACCCGGCCGCCGAACGAGTCGGTCGGGACGCCGAAGCGTTCGACCGCCAGGCCCGGCCCTATGAAGACGTGATCGATGGCGACGCCTTCGTTGTCGGCCGCGATGTCGAAGGCGTTGAAGGTGCCGGCCGGGCCGAAATCGACGGGGCTGACGGCGCGGGCGTCGCGCAGGCCGGAGGCGAGGATGCGGCGATAGGGCGCGGTGTCGGGACCGGTGTTGAAGTCGCCCATCAGCACGACCAGGGCGGGGGCGTCCCCGGTCCCGACCGGCGGCAGGGCGGCGACCAGTTCGGCGCACTGTTCGCGGGCCACGACGCCGACATGGTCGAAATGGGTGTTGCGGACGTCGAGCAGGCGGCCGTCGCGGCGGTCGCGCAGCAGCACCCGGGTGACGGTGCGGGGGTAGGCGGCGTCCCAGCCCTTCGACGGCCGGTCGGGGGTCGGCGAGCACCAGAAGGTCTCGGCCCGGATCCGCTCGTAGCGGTCGCGCTTCCAGAACAGGGTGGTGGTTTCGCCGACCGGCCCGCCGTCGTCGCGGCCAAGACCGTAGCGGTCGTAGCCGGGCAGGCGTTCGGCCAGGTAGCCGACCATGGCGGAGTGGGCCTCCTGCACGCCGAGCAGGTCGGGGTCGAGGAAGGCGATCTGGTTCGCCATGTGCGGCCGGCGCTCGGTCCAGGTCGGGTTGTCGGTCGGGACGTCGACGCGAATATTGTAGCTCATCACCCGGAACGAGGCCGGCTCGTGGGCGACGGCGGGATGGCCGAGCGCCAGCAGGACGAGGGCCGGCAGGGTGGAAAGGACGCGGGCGAGGGTCATGGCGGGCAGTCTTCGCCTCCGGACCGGCCAGGAACACCTCAATTCCGGTTACGCCGTCAGGCCGCTGCGGCGGACCGCCCCGGTTGCGGCGGGGGGGTTACGGTGCTATCAGGCGCCCGGCTGAGCCGGAGGGTGCGTCGCGAGACGTTTCTCTGGCGTGCTTTCTTCAAGCATTTCAGGCCTTTGACCGGCGCGCACTCCGCCGCCGGTCGACAACCCGAACGCTAACCCGCGCGGACCATACAGTGGCTGACGATTACAGGACGACGGAAGTCGGCGAGCGCTATGCACAGGCGCTGTTCGACCTCGCTGACGAGACGGGCGCTCTGGAGGCCGTGCGCGCCGATCTGAAGTCGCTGCGCGCCGCGTGGACCGACAGCGCGGATCTGCGCCGGCTGGCCACCTCGCCGGTGATGGCCGCCGAGGACCAGCAGAAGGGCCTCGTCGCCATCGCCGACGCCGCCAAATTCAACGGCGTGACGAAGAATTTCCTCGGCCTGCTGGGCCAGAACGGCCGCTCGCGCGACCTGCCGGGCGTGATCGCCGGCTTCGAGGCGCTGTATGCGAAGAAGACGGGCGTGGTCGCCGCCGAGGTGGTCTCGGCCCAGCCGCTGAGCGCCGCCCAGATGAAATCTATCCAGTCCGCCCTGCGCGCCTCGCTGGGCAAGGATCCGGAAATGACCGCCCGCGTCGATCCGTCGATCCTGGGCGGCCTCAAGGTCAAGGTGGGGTCGAAGCTGTTCGACGCCTCGCTGAAGACCAAGCTCGACCAGATGAAATTCGCCCTGAAACGGGCCTGACCCCAACGCTCGCGGCTCCGACGGGGTCGCGCTGACAAGACGATAACAGAGAGCCTGTCATGGACATCCGCGCCGCCGAAATCTCGGCCATCCTCAAGTCGCAGATCGCCAATTTCGGCGTGGAAGCCGACGTTTCGGACGTCGGCCAGGTGCTGTCGGTCGGCGACGGCATCGCCCGCATCCACGGTCTGGACAATGTCCAGGCCGGCGAGATGATCGAATTCCCCAAGGCCGGCGTGAAGGGCATGGCCC
>JAAXIW010000005.1 GCA_012270135.1 Brevundimonas sp.
CGCGGGCGGCCGAGCCGGCGTCGGCCTCACCCGGGCGACGTCGCCGGGCAGCAGGGGTCGGGGCTCGATCTCGACGTAGATGGCCCGATCGACCGGCGGCGGCGTCAAGTCGTCCAGCCCCAGACTCCGAAGCCCGATCAGGCCCAGCACCAAGGCATGCAGACCGAAGGACAGGGCCACGACCGCCGGCGTGCGCCAGCGTTTGGTCCGCAACGGCCAGACAAGCCTCAATTCCCGCATCGGCCCTCCCTATCCTCAACCGGCAGTGGACGAGGCGAGCATGGCGGTATTGCGGCCCCTTCGCCGCCCTTGACCCCGGACCCCGCCCGGCGTAGAAGCCGCCCACTTTCGAGGCGCGCGCGTCAGCGTTCGTCGGGATCGTGACAATCGAACGACCGGGCTGTCGCCCGCCGGAACGCCCTAAGCGCGCGTTCCGGCTTTTCTGTTTGTCGCCTTCGCTGCTCGAAATCAAACCCGGGGCGGCGCGTCGCGTCGTCCGAAAAGAAGGCTCACCGGGGCGCTCCGGCCGAAAGGCACACGCCCCCATCGATTTGGAAGAGACGAGTATTCGATGCCGACTATCAACCAGCTGATCCGCAAGCCGCGCGCCCCCAAGCCGGTCCGCAACAAGGTCCCGGCCCTGAAGGGCTGCCCGCAGCGCCGCGGCGTCTGCACCCGCGTCTACACCACGACCCCGAAGAAGCCGAACTCGGCCCTCCGTAAGGTCGCCAAGGTGCGTCTGACCACCGGCATCGAAGCCGTGTGCTACATCCCCGGCGAGGGCCACAATCTGCAGGAGCACTCGGTGGTCCTGATCCGCGGCGGCCGCGTCAAGGACTTGCCCGGCGTCCGCTACCA
Source organism: Brevundimonas sp. (assembly GCA_012270135.1). Lineage (GTDB taxonomy): Bacteria > Pseudomonadota > Alphaproteobacteria > Caulobacterales > Caulobacteraceae > Brevundimonas. Next base: position 859 of record JAAXIW010000005.1, read on the forward strand.
CATCCTGCGCGGCGTGCTCGACACCCAGGGCGTCAAGGACCGCAAGCAGCGCCGTTCGCACTACGGCGCCAAGCGTCCGAAGTAAGCCGACCACCCGATTTTCCCGGCTCGTCCGGGGCCCCAGACACCGCTTTAGAAGGCCCGTCCCATGTCCCGTCGTCACCGCGCACAGAAGCGCGAAGTCCTGCCGGATCCCAAGTTCAAGGATCTGACCGTCACCAAGTTCATGAACTACGTCATGTACGAGGGCAAAAAGGCCGTCGCCGAAAACATCGTCTACGGCGCCTTCGATATCCTGGCCGACAAGAAGAAGGACCAGGAGCCGGTCGCGACCTTCCACAGCGCGCTCGAGAACGTCGCTCCGGCGGTCGAGGTCCGGTCGCGTCGCGTCGGCGGCGCCACCTACCAGGTGCCGGTCGAGGTTCGCCCGGACCGCCGCAAGGCCCTCGCCATCCGCTGGCTGGTCAACGCCGCCCGCAAGCGCGGCGAGAACACCATGACCGAAAAGCTGGCCGCCGAACTGCTCGACGCCTCCAACAACCGCGGCACCGCGGTGAAGAAGCGCGAGGACACCCACAAGATGGCTGAAGCCAACCGCGCCTTCAGCCACTACCGCTGGTAAGCCCCCAAGGAACCCCTCTCCGGTTCCTGTTTACGTGACTATCCGGCGCGGGCGGTTTGAGCTAAATCGCCCGCGCCCGCTTATCCGAACATTCCCGAGGCGCCGTAACGGCGCCGCATTGACCGCAAGGCACGCTCCCATGCCCCGCACGCATAAAATCGAAGACTATCGCAACTTCGGCATCATGGCCCACATCGACGCGGGCAAGACCACGACGACCGAGCGGATCCTCTATTACACCGGCAAGTCCCACAAGATCGGCGAAGTCCACGACGGCGCCGCCACCATGGACTGGATGGACCAGGAGCAGGAGCGCGGCATCACCATCACGTCGGCCGCGACGACCGCCTTCTGGAAAGAGAAGCGCCTCAACATCATCGACACCCCCGGGCACGTCGACTTCACCATCGAGGTCGAGCGTTCGCTGCGCGTGCTCGACGGCGCTGTGACGGTGCTGGACGGCAACGCCGGCGTCGAGCCGCAGACTGAGACCGTCTGGCGCCAGGCCGACAAGTACAAGGTTCCGCGCATCGTCTTCGTCAACAAGATGGACAAGATCGGCGCCGACTTCGACAAGTCGGTCGAGTCGATCCGCGACCGTCTGGGCGCCAAGGCCGTGCCGATCCAGTTCCCCATCGGGGCCGAGAGCTCGCTGTCGGGCCTGGTCGATCTCGTCCGCATGAAGGCGGTGATCTGGGACAATGACGCCCTCGGCGCGAACTTCCGCGACGAAGAAATCCCGGCCGATCTGATGGACAAGGCCGTGGCCGCCCGTCAGTACCTGATCGACAACGCCGTCGAGCTCGACGACGAGGCCATGGAAGCCTACCTCGACGGCGCGGAGCCTTCGGAAGAGACCATCAAGAAGTGCATCCGCAAGGCCGTGCTGACCGGCGCCTTCTACCCGATCCTGTGCGGCTCGGCCTTCAAGAACAAGGGCGTGCAGACCCTGCTGGACGCCGTCGTCGACTACCTGCCGTCGCCGATCGACATTCCGCCGACCCCGGGCATCGACTTCAAGACGGAAGAGCCGGTGGTCCGCAAGGCCTCGGACGACGAGCCCCTGTCGGTTCTGGCGTTCAAGATCATGGACGACCCGTTCGTGGGCTCACTGACCTTCTGCCGCCTCTACTCCGGCAAGATGGAGACCGGCATGTCGCTGCTGAACTCCAGCCGCGACAAGAAGGAGCGCGTCGGCCGCATGCTGCAGATGCACTCGAACAACCGTGAGGACATCAAGGAAGCCTATGCCGGCGACATCGTCGCCCTGGCCGGCCTCAAGGAAACCCGCACCGGCGACACCCTGTGCGATCCGCTGAAGTCGCCGGTCATTCTCGAGAAGATGGAATTCCCGGCCCCGGTCATCGAGATCGCGGTGGAGCCCAAGTCCAAGGCCGATCAGGAGAAGCTGGGCGTCGCCCTGGCCAAGCTGGCGTCCGAGGACCCCTCGTTCACCGTCTCCACCGACTTCGAGAGCGGCCAGACCATCCTGAAGGGCATGGGCGAGCTGCACCTCGACATCAAGATCGACA
>JAAXIW010000156.1:0-2001 GCA_012270135.1 Brevundimonas sp.
CCCTAGGCCCCTCTCCAACCGAGGCTGTCCCGCACGCCGCTCGCATCGTAAGCCGTCGGTCGATCCGGGGTCGCGCCACTGCCCATCACCACCTCCAGGGTGGTCGAGGTCGCCGAGGGGCCGCTGAAGTTCAGGCCGAGGCCGACGCCGACGCCCGAGCTGCGGTAGCTGCCGTATCGTCCCGAGCCGTAGCTGGAGCCGTAGCCGACGCCGACGCTGGGGCGGACGCCGCCGGCGCTGTCGGGACGGCCGTCGGTCCCGCGCTGGGTGACCTCGAACCAGTCGTAGCCCTGGGCCAGGGTCAGTTCGGCGGCGCGCAGCAGGGCGTAGTCGGCCACCGGACCGGGCGCGCCGACGCCGTTGTAGGTGACGCGATAGCGGTTGGATTCGATGCGCTGCTCGGCATAGCCCTGCCCGCCGGGGCCCATCTGCGGGCCGTAGGGGGCGAGGCTGGCGCAGGCCGACAGGGCCAGGCCGGCGGCGGCGATCAGGGGCAGGGTCAGGCGACGGGTCATGGCGGGCCTCCGGGCGGTTCCCTGAAATAGCGTCGGGCGGCGAGGAATGTTCCTAAAGTTCCGCCGCTTGCCTGAGGGCGTCGAAATCCGCCGGCAATGGGGCCTCCACCGTCAGTTCGCCGCCCTCGGGGTGGGGAAAGGCCAGTCTGGCGGCGTGCAGCATCAGCCGCGGCGCGGCGCGGCCGGCGAAGGTCAGGGCGCCGCCGTAGCGGGGATCGCCGACCAGCGGACGGCCGATGTGGGCCATGTGGACGCGCAGCTGGTGCATCCGCCCGGTCAGCGGCTCGAGCTCGACCAGCGCCCCGTCCTGCGAGGCCGACAGGGTGCGGTAGCGGCTCTGCGAACCCTGGGCGCCGGGGGCGTCGAAGGCGCAGACCCGCATATAGCTCTCGCGGCCGATCTCCTGACGCGCCAGAGGGGCGTCGATCTTCCCGGCCGGCGGCTCGGGCGCGGCGGAGACGAGGGCCAGGTAGGTCTTTCTGAAGCGGCGCATCTGCAGCGCCTTGCCGAGGAAGCCGGCGGCGGGCTTGGTCTTGGCCGCGAGGATGACGCCGGAGGTGTCGCGGTCGAGCCGGTGCACCAGCTCGGGCCGCTTGCCGTTGGAGCGCATGAAGGCCCACAGCAGGTCGTCCAGCGTGTTCGCCCTGATCCGCCCGCCCTGGCTGGACAGGCCCGCGGGCTTGTTCAGGACGAGGATGTGCGCGTCCTCGTGCAGCACCCACGAGCGGACGGCGGCGATCTCGTCTTCGGACAGGGAAACGGGGGAGCGATCGGTCACCGCGCGTGCTTACGCGAACCGCCCTCCCCCGTCAGCCACTGTCAGCGCAGCACGCCCTTGTTCGACATGGTCCAGGCGTACCAGATGAAGAAGACGCAGGCCGCGCCGATGACGATCTGCATCGGCCACATCTCACCCATGGCCTCCATCCCGTTCGACAGGCCGAAGGCGTAGACCATGCCCGCGACCCAGCCGAGGAAGGAGACCACGAACACCGGCATGGCCCATTTGCGGCGCATGAGCAGCAACAGGCCGCCCAGAAGCCCGCCCCAGACGCCGACGGCCCAGGCCCCGTGCGCCCAGGCCGGCGTGGCGTTGAAATAGGCGATCTGCGCCTCGGTCATCCCGAACCGGACCAGCCAGGCTTCACCCTGCAACTGGGTCATGGTGTAGTCGAAACCGCCGAAGCCGTTCCACAGGATGGCCACGACGCCGACGACCCAGAGGTGCCACGGCGTCCGAGCCCCGCCGATGCCCGCGGCGGTCAACGCAGCACGCCCTTCTTCGACATCGTCCAGGCGTACCAGGCCAGGAAGGCGGCGATCAGGGTGATGACGTACGGCATGTAGCTCATCATCGCCATCGCCGCCGGCAGCGGCGGCGGCGGGTTGATGAACTGGCCGTAGACGAGGCTGACCGCCGCCCCGATCAGGGACAGTCCGAAGGCCCCGACGGCGCACCGGCTCCGCCTCAGCATCACGCGGGCGA
>JAAXIW010000156.1:2011-3010 GCA_012270135.1 Brevundimonas sp.
CCGCCTGGATCCGGGCCTGACGCGCCGCCCAGCCGTCGAGGAGGACCCTGACCTTCCTATCATGGCCCTCGCCCATCGGCTGGTAGAAGACGCGCCGCTCCATCCCGTCGGGGAAGAAGTTCGCGCCGGAGAAGCCCTCGGGGGTGTCGGGGTCGTACTGGTAGCCTTGGCCGTAGCCGAGCGACTTCATCAGTTTCGTCGGGGCGTTGCGGATGTGGGCGGGGGGCATCAGGGAGCCGGTCTCGGCGGCCGCCCGCTTCGCCGCCTTGAAGGCCTCGTAGACGCCGACGGACTTGGGCGCCGTCGCCAGATGGACCACGGCCTGGGCCAGGGCCAGTTCGCCCTCGGGGCTGCCGAGGAAGTCGTACGTATCCTTGGCCGCGTTGGCGACGAGGATCGACAGGGGGTCGGCCTCGCCGATGTCCTCGACCGCCATGCGCACGATGCGGCGGGCCAGATAGAGCGGATCCTCGCCGCCGTTGAGCATGCGCGCCAGCCAGTAGAGGGCCGCGTCGGGGTCAGAACCGCGAACCGATTTATGCAGTGCGGATATGAGGTTGTAGTGTTCTTCTCGACTCTTGTCGTAAGCTGGGGCGCGCTTCTGGAGAATGCCGGCGAGGGCCTGGACGTGGAGCGGCTCGGCCGGCGCCATCCCGAACAGCACCTCGGACAGGGTCAGCAGATAGCGGCCGTCGCCGTCGGCGAGGGCGAGCAGCGCCTGGCGCGCTTCGGGCGTCAGCGGCAGGGGCTTGTCCTCCTGCGCCTCAGCCCGGATCAACAGTTGATTCAGCGCCGTGTCATCGAGCCGCTTGAGCACGAACACCTGGCTGCGCGACAGGAGGGCGCCGTTCAGCTCGAACGACGGGTTCTCGGTCGTGGCGCCGACGAGGGTGACGATCCCCTCCTCCACGAAGGGCAGGAAACCGTCCTGCGGGGCGCGGTTGAAGCGGTGGATCTCGTCGACGAACAGCAGGGTGCTTTGCCCCGATTGGCGGCGCA
>JAAXIW010000112.1 GCA_012270135.1 Brevundimonas sp.
TGCCGATGTCATTGCCCTGGCGCATGCCCTGGGTCGGGTCGTGGTTCTCCCAGAACACCTTGAGCAGTTCGCCGTAGGCGATCTCGGCCGGATTGAAGACCACCTGCACCACCTCGGCGTGGCCGGTGCGGCCGGTGCAGGTCTCCTCATAGGTCGGATTGGGCGTCAGGCCGCCCGAATAGCCGGCCGCGGTGACCCAGACGCCGGGCAGCTGCCAGAACACCCGCTCGACGCCCCAGAAACAGCCCATGCCGAAGACGGCGGTCTCGAACCCCTCCGGATGCGGGCCCTTCAGCGGGCGGCCGGTGACGTAGTGGACCTCGTCGGTGCGCACCGGCTCGCTGCGGCCCGGCAGGGCGGTGTCGGCGGTCGGCAGGTCGTGGGATTTCTGGAACAGCATGGCGGGAACTCCGGTCGGACGTTTCGCCGCCTATATGGGATGTCCCGCGGCGCTTGCCGAGGGGGTCGGCTTGTTCTATCAGCCTGCCTCCGCCGGAAAGACCGATCCGGCGGTTTCACGCGCGCGTGGAAACGGACAGGTGGCGGAGTGGTCGATCGCGCACGCTTGGAAAGCGTGTGTAGGTGAAAGCCTACCGAGGGTTCGAATCCCTCTCTGTCCGCCACCGCCTTCCGGCGGCCGTGCTCCCTTCATATCCGAACGACCTAGGCCGCTGTAAAAGCGCAGCTTTCTTCGCGCGCTCGCGACGGTTTTTCGTCTGCCTGCGGAGTGTTTCTGCGCAGATTCAGGGCGTTCTGGCCCGGAGTCTCTGGGGGCCTAAAATCCAGTACGGTTTTCCCTGCTAACAGGGAAAAGATCAGGCAATTCTGGAAAAGTTGAACGCCGAACCAGGGCGCGGCGAATCCCGCCGTCGCCCGCGCGCCGGATCAGCGATTGTCGCTGACGAAGCCGAGGCGCGCGCGTTGGTCGCTCCAGGCGACCGGGAGCGTTTTGTCGAGCAGGCTCTCCAGCGTCAGCCCGGCCGGTTGGCGGCCCTCGAGGATCGCGCTCTGAATGTCGGGCGCCAGGAACGCCAGCTGCGCCAGCGAGCGATGGTAGGGGCAGGACACCGCACGCCCCTCGCGATTGGCGTCGATGCTGGTCAGCGGCGAGATCGCATACTGGTTCGCCAGCTGGTGGGCCTTGCGCAGGCCGCGGATCAGTCCGGGATCGGGGCTGGTCTTGCGAGCCAGCGAGCGGCCGTCCGGTGACGCCATCCAGGTCCGGCCCCCGCGGAACACCGGCCGGCCCGGGATGATCAGGTCCAGGGTCGGCTCGCGGCCAGTCCCGTGTATGAGCCTCTGATCGCCCGTGAGCCTGTCGCGGGCTTCGGCCAGCTGAGCGGGACTGATGTCCGATGCCGCCAGGCGCAGAACCACTTCGTTGCGCCCGAGGGTCACCCGCTCCACCCGATCGCGGATGGCGGCCCAGCCGGCGTCGTCCGGGATGAGGCCGCAGGCGGAGAGCCGCTCCATCACCAGGCCCTCGATCGCCCCTGAGGCGACGCGGCGGACGATCTCGCGGTCGAGGTGAGCCCCCTGCCCCACCTGCAGCGGCCGCGAGACGTAGTAGCGATACTTCCGGCCGGCCTTGCCGTAGGCCATCGCGGTGGTCATCGGCACGCCCTCGGCGTCGAAGATGCGCCCGGCCAGCGGCGAGCCCTCCGGCATCAGCGGCCGCGCCCGCCGGCGCGAGCCGTTCTCGTCCAGCGACTTCTGGACCGCGGCGAAGGTGTCCGGGTCGATGATGGCTGGGTGGGCGCCGGGGTAGCTCTTACCGCGGTGGACGATCTCGCCGAGGTAGACGCGGTTGCGCAGCAGGCGGAACAGGTTGCCCCGGCTCCAGGGCACGCCGCCCCGAACGGCGCCGGTCTTGTAGGTCTTCACCGCGGTGACCAGACCTTCGGCGTCGAACTCGGCCTTCACCGCATGGACCGAGCCCAGCGCCAGATACCGTTCGAACAGTCGCCTGACCGTCGCGGCCTCTTCCGGATGGATCACCAGCGCGCGGGTGACCGGATCGGTGGGGACGTCGTAGCCGAGCGGCAGGTTGCCGCCCATCCACATGCCCTTGGCCTTGGAGGCGGCGATCTTGTCGCGAATGCGCTCGCCGGTGACCTCGCGCTCGAACTGGGCGAAGGAGAGCAGCACATTCAGCGTCAGCCGGCCCATGGAGTTGGTGGTGTTGAAGGCTTGGGTGACGGACACAAAGGAGACCGAGCGGGCGTCGAAGCGCTCGACGATCTTGGCGAAGTCGGCCAGCGACCGGGTCAGGCGGTCGACCTTGTAGACCACCACCACATCGACCACGCCCCGGTCCACATCCTCCAGCAGGCGCTTCAGGGCCGGCCGCTCCATGGTGCCGCCCGAGACGCCGCCGTCGTCATAGACGGCCGGGTGCACCACCCAGCCCTCGCCGGCCTGCGACAGCACATAGGCCTCGCAGGCCTCACGCTGCGCATGAAGGCTGTTGAACGCCTGATCGAGCCCTTCCTCGGTGCTCTTGCGAGTGTAGATGGCGCAGCGCAGCCTGGCCCGGGTCACTGGCCGGCTCCCTTGCGCAGGCCGAAGAAGCGCGGCCCGTTCCAGCGACTGCCGGTGATCTGGCGGGCCACCTCGGAGAGGCTATCGTAGCGCTGGTCTTCGAACAGGAAGCCATCGGCGATCACCTCGACATCGCACAGCCGGCCCTTCCACTCGCGGGTCAGCCTCACGCCGGGGCTCAGCACGGGTCCCGGCGCGCGAACCGGGCCGGAGCCCAGGACCGCGCGCCGGGCCGCCCGGTCCAGACCGCCATGCGCCTTCGCCTGGATGCGCCAGGCCAGCAACCGGCGGAGCAGGTCGGCCGAGCGATGCTGCGGCCAGGTCCGCCCGAAGTGCTTGCGCCAGACCTCCCGCAACTCCTGCAGGCCGAGCCCCTCCAGAGCCTTGGCTTCCTGATCGCCGGTCATGACGCTCATTGGGCAGCCCCGGGCGCCTTGTAGCGGCGCCGCCGTCGTCTCGGAGAAGGT
>JAAXIW010000381.1 GCA_012270135.1 Brevundimonas sp.
CCGCCACCCGCCACCAGCGCGAGGTCGGCACCGGCTATTTCGACCAGGTCGCCACTGTGATCTCGAGCGGCCAGTCCTCGACCACGGCCCTCAAGGATTCCACCGAGACCGCCCAGTTCGTGGCGGCGGAATAACAGGAGACGTCCCATGGAACCGCTGTCCCGTCCGCAGGCGATCATCGATTTCTGCCTCGCGCCCCTGGCGCTCGATGCCGGCTCGGATGCCGAGCGGGAGGTCCGCCGCCGCCTCGAGCACGTCATCAAGACGTTCCAGCAGAAGGCGGCCCGGCCCGTGGCCGTCGACTTCTCGTCGATGCCGTCGCAGGTGATCAACGAGGCCGCGCACGGCTACGAATAGCCCGTCCGGTCAGGCCGCCATCGAGTTGGCCATCGCCTGGGGCAGGGCGACCACGAGGTGCAGAAGCTCTGCGGCGTCGAACGGCTTCGGCAGATGCCGGTCGGCCCCGGCGGCCTCGGCGGCGCTGACGTGTTCGGGCAGGGCGTTGGCGGTCAGCATGACGATCGGCGTCCGACGAAGCCCCATCGCCGCCTCGTGCAGCCGGATTTCGCGCGTCGCGGTGAGGCCGTCCATAACCGGCATCTGCATGTCCATCAGGACCAGGTCATAGTCGCCGTCGCGCATCGCCTGGACGGCTTGGGCGCCGTCCTCGACGGAGGTCAGGGCCACATTCGCCTGGGCCAAGATCATCTCAACCACGCGCCGGTTCACGGGGTGATCGTCGGCCATCAGCACGCGAACCGTTCCGAGCGCGTCGGTCTCTTCATCAATGGCCTCGCCCATTGCCGCCACCGGGGCCCGGGCCGCCTTGAAGGGAACCGTAAGGATGAAGGCCGAGCCGCCGCCAGGCTCGCTCTCGCAGTCCAGGTCGCCGCCCATCATCTCGGCCAGTTGGCGCGAGATGGCGAGGCCGAGTCCCGAGCCGCCGAATTTGCGCGTGATCGCCCCATCCGCCTGTTCGAAGCGGCTGAAGAGGCGGTCGCGGGTCTGGCCATCGAAGCCGATCCCGGTGTCCTCGACCGAGAAGCGCAAGGTCTGGACACCGTCCCGGACCGGGCCCGGGGCGGCGGTGAGGCTGACGAAGCCCTCGCCAGTGAACTTGACGGCGTTGGAGACCAGGTTGGTCAGAATCTGTTTGAGGCGGACCAGATCGCCGGTGATCCAGCAGTCGACCTCCGGGGCGATCTCGACAAAGAACTGAAGTCCCTTCTCGCGCGCCGAGGCCTCGTAGAGCTGGGCCGCCTCGCGCACGGCGCGTCCCAGGTCGAACGTCTCTTCGGAAAGCTCCAGCCGCCCCGATTCGACTCGCGCCAGGTCGAGGATGTCGCTGAGCAGGACCTGCAGGGTGCGGCCCGACGACTGGATCAGATCCAGCATCTCGGCCTGCTGCGGCGACAGGCCGGTTCGAGCCAGCGCCTGGGCGAGGCCGATGACTCCGTTCAGCGGCGTGCGGATCTCGTGGCTCATATTGGCCAGGAACTGGCTCTTGGCCGCGTTGGCGGCCTCGGCCGCGTCGCGGGCCTCCGCCAGGGCCTGCGCATCGTTCTTCAGGTCGGTGATGTCGGTGCAGACGGTGACGATGCCCCCCGCCGCGGTCCGGCGGTCGGCCACACGCAGCCAGCGGTCGCCCGCGATTCGCTGTTCCATGGTCGCCGACAGGGCCCGGCGGGACTCCATCCGCTCCGTGATCCACGCCGCTTCGCGGCCCTTCGCCTCGGCATAGAGGCCTTCGTTGAGACCGATCTGAATGATTTCACGGAAAGTCATCCCGGCCTGGAGGTTGGACGACAGCTCCGGGTTCACCTCGTCATAGCGGTTGTTCCACAACACCAGCCGGTCGTCGGCGTCGAAGAAGGCCAGGCCGTCCGGCATGGCGTCGATGGCCTCGCGGATCTGGTTCAGGGCGCTGGATCGCGAAAAATAACCCATCCAGGCGGCGACGCCGGCGCCGCCGACCAGACCCATGACCATCACGGTCAGCACCGCCAGCATGGTTGTGGAGGCGACCGTGGGACCCAGGGCGGACGCCGCGGTCTCCGCCGGCGTAATCGCCATGGCGCTCATGGCCGTGAAATGAAGGATGACGATGGACAGGGCCCCGGCCGCACAGGTTCCCGCGAAGCGAGGCATGCCCTTGCCGTAGATCAACGCCCCGGTCACGAGGGCCATGGCCAGGCCGCCGACGACGGCCCCGCCGGCCAGGACCGGATCCCATCCGATGGCGCGGCCCGGCAGGTCGAGCGCGGCGACGCCCACGAAATGCATGGCGGCCACGCCGGACAGGCCCACCATGCCTCCAAGCCCCCGATTCAGCCGGCTGTTTCTGAACAGCGCCACGACGGAGCCGAGCGCCACACCGCCGACACCAAGGACGAGCGACAGCAGCGTCAGGACGAGGCCGTAGCGGACCTCGCCGCCGGCGTCATAGCCCTGCATGGCCACGAAATGGGTGGAGAAGACCGCGACCCCGCCGACAACAGCGCCGAGCAAGGCGACTTCACGACGGCGGGCGCGCTGGTGGCGCCGAGCCTCGACCAGCAGCCGGAAGGAGGCACCCAATCCGAAAATGCACAGGACGGCGGCCGCCAGCGTCCAGCGCCAGTCATGCTCGATCGTCAGGCAGTAGAGAATGCGGTCCAAGTCGCCCCCTTATCGCCGGGCATCATCCGGCAAAGGGGTGAAGAAACCGTGGCCTGCGGTTGCGCCCTAGGCGGCGGCCTCGACCTCGATCTCGAACGCCTGCCCGAGCACCGCGACCGGATTGACCTGAGTCTGATCGCGACGAACCTCGAAATGAAGATGCGGCCCGGTCGAGCGTCCGGTCGAGCCGACCAGGCCGATGCGCTCACCGGAGCCGAGGCGGTCGCCGCGGGCCACATCGACGCGGCTGAGATGGGCGTAGAGAGTGGTCATGCCGTTGGGGTGGCGCACCTCGATGAAGCGACCATAGCCGCCGGCGTCATAGCCGGTGCGCTCCACCTCGC
>JAAXIW010000227.1 GCA_012270135.1 Brevundimonas sp.
TGGCGCGCGCCCGAGCCGGACCGGCCCGCCTCCACCTGGGGGTGCAGCTGCGCGAGGGCCGCCCCGGGCGGCCCTTCCAGCGACTGACCGGTGAAGGCGGTGACGCTCTCCACCTGTTCGTCGTCGCCTCGCCCCGCGATGATCGGGTGGGCGCCGAGCCTGTCCGCCGTCCAGGTCAGGGTCGTGGTCAGGTTCAGCTCGTCCGGCATCGTGAAGGCGTAGCCCGCGCCCATCCTCACCCCGAACCGCGCCGCCAGTCCCTCGGCCGCCGCTCCGAACGGCGCATGGTCGGCGATCAGCAGCAGTCGGCCGCCGCCGCGCACCCAGGCCTCCAGCGCCGCGCCCTCGGCCCCGGTGAAGGCCGGCGGCGTCGGCCGCTGGCCGGTCGCTCCGGCGTTGGCGATGACCATCACATCGACGCCCTCCAGCCCGCCGGAGTCGAAGGCCTGCGTCCCCGCGCGCACCCGGTATCCGTCCGCCGCCAGCAGGGCCGCGAATGGCGCATACTGACCCTCGATCCGGTGGAAATTGGCGTGGGCCTCGTCGATCGCCACGACCGGCCCCTGGCCCGCGGCGTAGGCCGGCCGCTCGACCGTCGGCCGGAAGTCCGGATCGACCATCTGCTGCTGCGCCATGGCCGGCGCGGCCGTCGTCAGGGCGAGGGAAAGGATCAGGGCCATCAGTCGCATCGCATCGCCTCCGTGTCGGCCACCCTACCACATCGTCGGGCTCAGCCCCTCAGCCGCGCCGCGTGGAAGGCCACATGATCAGCGATGAAGCTGGCCATGAAGAAGTACGAGTGGTCGTATCCCGGCTGCATCCGCAGGGTGATCTTCTGACCCGACGCCTTCGCCGCCGCGACCAGCAAGTCGGGCTTCAGCTGATCCGTCAGGAACGGGTCGGAGTCGCCCTGGTCGATCAGGATGTCGTCATAGACCCCGTGCGCCGCGCCGGCTTCGATCAGCCGCGCCGCATCATGCTTCGCCCAGGCCGCGCGGTCCTCGCCCAGATAGGCCCCCAGCGCCTTCTCGCCCCACGGACACCGTGTCGGCGAGGCGATCGGCGCGAAGGCCGAGACGCTCTGGAACAGTTCCGGATGGTTCAGCGCCAGCGTCAGCGCCCCGTGCCCGCCCATCGAATGGCCGCTGATCCCCCGCACCTTCGTCGTCGGAAACGCCGCGTCGACCCGGTCGATCAGCTCGCCGGTGACATAGCTTTCCATGCGGAAATGCTTCGCCCACGGCGCCTCGGTCGCATCGACATAGAAGCCCGCCCCCTGTCCGAGATCATAGGCGCCGTCGTCCGGAACGCCCTCGCCGCGCGGCGAGGTGTCGGGTGCGACCACGATGACCCCATGCTCCGCCGCCGGGCCGTAGGCGCCGGCCTTGGTGGTGAAATTGTCCTCGGTGCAGGTCAGGCCGCTCAGCCAGATCACCACCGGAAACGGCCCCTCGCCCGGCGGAACGAAGACCGAAAGGGTCATCGGCGTGCCGGTGGTCGCGCTGTCGTGACGCAGGTAGCGGAGCGTGCCGCCGTGCACGGCATGGGTCTTGAGGATTTCCATGCCCCGCTCATCCCACCCGGAACGCGCCTTGTCACCCCGCAAGGCTCGCAGCGGCTATCCGGGACGGTGCAGCGCGCACACCTTGTTGCCGTCGGGATCGCGCAGATAGGCCAGCACCAGCTTTCCGAAGGGCCCGTTGCGCTCGCCGGGCGGATCCTCGATCGCCCGGCCGCCCGCGGCCACGCCGGCGTCATGGAAGGCCTGAACCATCTCCGGCGTCTTGGCGTGAAAGCCGATGGTGCCGCCGTTGGCGTGGCAGGCCGGTTCGCCGTCGATCGGCTTGCCGACCGCGAAGGCGCCCATCCGCGTCCGCCACCAGTAGCGCCCCTTGGCGTCCGGCCCGCTGGCCGGCTCATGGCCCAAAGCGCCCAGCGCGGCGTCGTAGAATTTGCGCGACGCCTCGGGATCGTTGGCGCCGACGGTGATGTGGGTGAACATGGCTTCCCTCCTGCCCCTGCGTCTGTCCGTTTTTTTAGCGAACTGATATGGTAAGGCAAGCGAAAGCGCGCCTAGGCCTCGCAGAAGCGTCCGGTTCGATAGGCCTCGCCGATGTCGATACGCGCCAGGCGCCACGCCCCGCGATCGTCTCGCCGCAGGGTGACCGTGGCGGGCGCTTCGAGGCAGCCCTCAACCAGGGGCAGGGTGTCGTGGACGAGTGTGGCCCGGACGACGATGATCTCACCGCTGGCTTCCGCCGAAGGCCGGACCAGACAGGGACAAATTCCATGCGCCCGGCTCTCGAGGTAGCCGAGGACGGCGTCGCGCCCGGACCACTCCCCTTCACCTTCGCCTTGCCAGCGCATGACGACATCAGGGTGAAAGCCTTCTCTCTCACGCCATCCGAACGCGATCAGGCCGGGCTTGGCGTCCGCCACGGGATCCGAGGGGACGGCGCCAAGCGTGAGCAAGGCGAGCAAGGTCAACATCAGAACACCACCACGCTTCGGATGCTCTTGCCCTCGTGCATCAGATCGAACGCCTCATTGATCCGTTCCAGCGGCAGGGTGTGGGTGATCATCGGGTCGATCTCGATCTTCCCGTCCATGTACCAGTCGACGATCTTTGGCGTATCCGTCCGCCCCCGCGCCCCGCCGAAGGCCGAGCCGCGCCACACCCGGCCGGTGACCAGCTGGAACGGCCGCGTGGCGATCTCCTTGCCGGCCTCGGCCACGCCGATGATCACGCTCTCGCCCCAGCCGCGATGGCAGGCCTCCAGCGCCTGACGCATGACTACGGTGTTGCCGGTGCAGTCGAAGGTGTAGTCCGCCCCGCCGCCGGTCAGCTCGACCAGATGCGCCACGACATCGTCCACGCTCTTCGGATTGACGAAATGGGTCATGCCGAAGCGGCGGCCCCACTCTTCCTTCGACGGATTGATATCGACGCCGACGATCATGTCGGCCCCGACCATCTTCAGCCCCTGGATGACGTTCA
>JAAXIW010000320.1 GCA_012270135.1 Brevundimonas sp.
CTCCATCGCTCCCGCCGCTTGCAAGGTCGCAGGCCTTACGAGCCCTCCGTGCGACAGGACGGGAGCAGTGTGGCACACGGCCGGACCGGGTCGGGAAAAACGGTTCGGGAAACGGAGGGGGTGTTGAAAGAGTTGGGGAAGTTGGGGGCGGCTATCATAGTCAAGAGGCTGAGCCCATCGTCCTTCTCCCCTTGCGGGAGAAGGTGGGCCGCGTGAGCGGCTCGGATGAGGGGTCTCAGAGGGTCGACAGGGAATCCGCTTCAACCTGCACGATGACGGCTCGATGGCAGTGCCACCCCTCATCCGCCCCCTTCTCAGGGGGCACCTTCTCCCACAAGGGGAGAAGGAACACGATACCGCCTGCCCGCACCGATTCACCGATCAAGTCGAAGGATGCTCGCATCGGACGCAAAGACGCGGCGGCCTTTCGTCGATGGGGCTCAAAGAAAAAGGACCGGCGCTTGCGCGCCGGCCCTCACAGTCTTGGGGAGGAAGCCGCCTAGAAGCGGGTGGTCAGGCTGATCGAGCCGCTCTGGCCAATGTCGTAGGCATTGGCGGTGATACGGTTGCCCAGTTCCTGGTATTCCAGATATTCCTCGTCCAGCAGGTTTCGGACCTCGATGGCCAGGCCCATGTCGCGGCCCATCCACTCGAAGTCCTTGCGGTAGACGAAGTCCAGCATGACACCGGGCTCCTGGATCAGGTCGGGCTCGCCCGGGCGACCGCGGGCCGAGCTGCGCTCGGACACCCAGGTCACCAGAACCGTCGCTTGCGACCGGGCCACATCGTCCTCCCAGCCGAACTGCAGGTTGGCCAGGTGTTCGGACTGACCCTGCATGCGGCTGCCATCGATGATGTAGTCGGAGGCCGGACGGGCAGCCCCCGCAGCCGACAGCGGGAAGACCACGTCGCCGGCTTCCACATTCACCTCGGAGTCGGTGAAGGTGTAGTTGGCCTGGACCAGCCAGCGCTTGTTGGCCACGAAGTCCCAGCTGTGGTCCGGCATCTCCCAGTACTTCTTGGCGTCGATCTCGAAGCCCATCAGGGTCGCGTTCGGCGCGTTGAGGTAGGTCTGCTGGAGCAGGTTGCCCTGTTCGTTGATCGAGGATTCGATCGGGTTTTCGATGTCCTTGTAGAAGACACCGCCGGTCACATACTGGCCGCGGGCGAAATACCACTCGACGCGGGCGTCCAGGTTCACCAGCTCGGTATCGACCAGATAGGGGTTACCGAAGAACAGGCGATCGTTGTCCGGGTCCTGGTACTGTTGCGGGGCCAGTTCGCGGAACTGCGGACGACCGATGGTCTTGGACGCCCCGAGGCGCAGCTGCATGTCCTCGGCAAAGTTCCAGGTCAGAGTCGCCGACGGCAGGACATAGTCGTTTTCCAGCTGGGTCGGCTGGAACACCAGGGCTCCGCCGAACAGGTCGCGCGGCGTGACGAACTGGGTGGCGTCCTCATAGCGAACACCGGCCGAGACGCTGACCAGCGGGATGATCTCGGCCTCGACCTGAACGTAGGCAGCCTGGGTTTCCAGACCGGCCTCATAGGCCGCAGCGCCGCCTGACGGCGTGATCTCCTGCAATTCCAGCAGATCCGGTCCCAGATTGAAGTCCGAGAACAGATAGTCGACGCGGCTGTCCTGAACGTCCAGCGGCAGGCCGTTGGGCGCATAGAAACGGAAGTCGCGGCGCTGGGCGTCACGGGTATTGTCGCTGTAGGCGATACCGCCGCGGACGGTCAGGTCACGATAGTCCGACAGGGCCGTGGTCCAGGCGAAATCGGCGCCGCCGCTGACGATCTCGTCTTCCAGCTCCGAGAAACTGGTCGAGTTGCGCTGGGCCTCGGTGTCGTGGCGATAGACGCCATCCGGATCCAGACGGTAGCGGATGACTTTCTCGTACGGAGCGTCCCGCTCGGTCAGGGCATAGGCGCCGCGCCAGCTGAGTTCCAGATCGCCATCCATCAGCCAGTGGGTACCGGCCAGCTGGCTGGTGAACAGGTTCCGTTCGAACCATTCGGTGTAGTCGTCGCGGACCTCGCCCGAGCCCGGAGCGTCAAAGTCGACGCCTTCGCGCGAGCGGGCTTCCTTGGTGACATTGCGGACGTAGAGGTTGGTCCACTTGAGCTGGTGGTCTTCATTGCCGAGGCTGAGACCGCCGAGGAAGTTCAGGCCGATGTCATTCTCGGTCGAGACATAGTCATAGCTGGTCTGGACAACCAGTTGGTCGACGTCGAGACGGCCCGCCTGCTGGATGCCCGTGCGGGTCCGCCAGCTGTTGTCATAGCCGGCCACAAAGACGAAGCCGAGGTCCACACCATTGCCGATATCCCAGGTGCGGCCGCCGGCGATGTCCAGACCGAAGTTGGGCTGGATGTAGTCCTGGCTTTGCAGCAGGTTCAGCGGGGCGTTGACGAAGTCACGGCCGATGGCCTGGATTTCCGCCGAGGTGAAGTCCGAGCCGGTGGCGATGCGGTTGCCGGTGGCG
Organism: Brevundimonas sp.; assembly: GCA_012270135.1. Taxonomy (GTDB): domain Bacteria; phylum Pseudomonadota; class Alphaproteobacteria; order Caulobacterales; family Caulobacteraceae; genus Brevundimonas. The sequence continues at coordinate 2,490 of JAAXIW010000320.1, forward strand.
ATGGCGCTGGCCAACGCGCCGGGCACATCGCGAGTACCATCGTCAAAGCCGGTGAAGTCGGTGCGCGATCCATAATAAATCAGGCCCTCGCGACCGGTCGTCTCGGTGTTGCCACCGATGCTGGTCGAGACGGTCAGGAAGGCTTCGCGCGGGGCGGTGATGGTCTGCAGGTCGATGACCCCGCCCCCGAACTCGCCCGGATAGTTGGCCGAATAGGTCTTCTGGACGGTCACGCCTTCGAGAACCGAAGACGGGAACAGGTCCAGCGGGACGACCCGCTGCAGCGGCTCGGGGCTGGGCAGGGGCGAACCGTTCAGCAGGGCCGAGGAATAGCGCTCGCCGAGGCCCCGCACATAGATGAACCGGCCTTCGACGATCGACAGGCCGGTCACCCGCGTCAGGGCGGCCGCGGCGTCGTCATCGCCGGTGCGCTGCAGGTCTTCCTGCGTCACGAACGAGGCGACCTCGGAGGTCT
>JAAXIW010000048.1 GCA_012270135.1 Brevundimonas sp.
CCTCCAGGGGGAAGGGAGGCGTCCGACGTCCGCCGCCAAGGCTCGCGCACTACGCTTGCGCAAGGCCGAGACCTGGGGTGAACGCATCGTCTGGAAGGCCCTGCGTGAGCGGAAGATGAACTTCCGTCGTCAGGCTCCCATCGGTCCGTACGTGGTGGACTTTGCCCATTTCGGATCGCGGCTGATCGTAGAAATCGACGGCTATCATCACACCCTGCCAGAACGGCAGGCGCGCGACGCCCAGCGCGACGCCTGGTTTCGAACCGAGGGCTTCCGCGTCCTGCGTATCGACGACTCCGCACTGAAACGCCACCTGATGGCCGTCGTCGACCAGATCGTAGCGGCGACAACGCCACCTCCATCCCCGACCCCTTCCCCCTCCAGGGGGAAGGGAGCACCACGGTACGACACCCGGTAATGCCCCAGCTCCTCCTCGAACTGTTCTCCGAAGAAATTCCCGCCCGGATGCAGCCGGGCGCGGCGCGCGATCTCGAGCGTATGGCCGCCGACCGCCTCAAGGCCGCCGGTCTGTCGTACGATTCCCTGACCACCTTCGCCGGCCCGCGCCGCCTGACCCTGGTGGTCGAGGGGCTGCCCGCCGCCACGCCCGACCGCGAGGAAGAGCTCAAGGGGCCCAGGACCTCGGCCCCCGAACAGGCGCTGGACGGCTTTCTGCGCAAGACCGGCCTGACCCGCGACCAGCTGGTCGAGCGCGACGGCGTCCTGTTCGCCGTGATCAGCAGCAAGGGCCGGCCCACCGCCGCCCTGATCCCCGACATGGTCGACGGGATCGTGCGCAATTTCCCGTGGCCCAAGTCGATGCGCTGGGGCTCGGGCGCCCTGCGCTGGGTCCGCCCGCTGAAGCGGATCATCGCCCTGTTCGACGGCCATGTCGTGCCGTTCGAGATCGACGGGGTGGCCTCCGGCGACGTCACCGAAGGCCACCGCTTCCTCGGCTCCGGCAAGCCCTTCGCGGTCAAGGACTTCGCCGATTACCGCCGCAAGCTGGAGGCCGAGCACGTCCTGCTCGACGTCGCCGACCGCAAGCTGCGCATCCTCGAGGCGGCCCGGAAGGTCTGCGCCGATCGCGGCCTCGCCCTTGTCGACGACGACGGCCTGCTCGACGAGGTCGCCGGCCTCGCCGAATGGCCGACCCCGATCCTCGGCGACATGGACCCCCAGTTCCTCGACCTGCCGCCCGAGGTCGTCCAGCTGTCGATGAAGATCCACCAGAAATATTTCGCCGGCCGCGACCCGGCCACCCACCGGCTGGCGCCCCATTTCGTGGTCGTCGCCAATGTCGAGGCCTCCGACGGCGGCCAAGCCCTCGCCGCCGGCAACAGCCGGGTCCTCTCCGCCCGCCTGAACGACGCCCGCTTCTTCTGGGACGAGGACCGCAAGACCGGCTTCGACGCCTGGAACGAAAAACTGAAGGGCGTCACCTTCCACGCCAGGCTGGGCACGATGGATGATCGCGTTGAGCGGCTCGATCACCTCGCCGGCAGTATTGCGACGTGGCTGAACTACAATCCGGAGACGGCGGTGGAAGCCGCCCGTTTGGCCAAGGCCGATCTCGCCTCGGGCATGGTCAGCGAGTTCCCGGAACTGCAGGGGATCATGGGCGGATACTACGCTCGCGAGGCCGGCCTGCCCGAAGAAGTCTCGGACGCGGTCCGCGACCACTACAAGCCGCAGGGTGCGTCAGACACGGTCCCGACCGCCCCCGTGACCGTCGCCGTCTCTTTGGCTGACAAGCTCGACACCTTGGCCGGCTTCTTCTCCATCGACGAGAAGCCTACAGGGTCAAAGGACCCCTTCGCCTTGCGTCGTGCGGCCATTGGCGTGATCCGGCTGCTTATAGAGAACGACTTGCGGATGCCGCTGGCCCAAGTGATCGACGACGCCTTCGATCTGGTCCGGGATTCGATTGGCTATCTTGCCCGTTCTGAGGTTCACGATCGCGCGGCGGGCACTTTGGCGGACGGCTACGACATCCAGCAGGATGTTGACGCTCAGGCTGACGCTCTTTCCGGGACCGCCGAGCGGAGGTTCGAGGAAGGGCGGGCTCAGAGAGCAAAGGACCTCCTCGCCTTCTTCGCCGACCGCCTGAAGGTCCTCCTCCGCGATCAGGGCCAGCGCCACGATCTCGTCGACGCCGTCTTCGCGCTCGGCGACGACGACCTCGTCCGCATCGTGCGCCGGGTCGAGGCCCTCGACGCCTTCCTCGCCACGGACGACGGGGCCAATCTGCTTGCCGGCTACAGGCGCGCCTCCAACATTCTCCGCGCCGAGGAGAAGAAGGGTCCGCTGCCCGCCGGAGAACCCGTCGCCCTGACCGGCGCCCCGGCCGAGGAGACCGCCCTGATCGCCGCGGTATCGACCGCCGCCGCGGCGGTCGACGCCGCCCTTCAGGCCGAGGACTTCGCCGCCGCCATGCGCGCGCTCGCCGCCCTCCGCGCCCCGGTCGACGCCTTCTTCACCGCCGTGATGGTCAATTCCGACGTGCCGGAGGAGCGCGACAACCGCCTGAAACTGCTCGGCCAGGTCCGCGCGGTGATGGGCCGGGTCGCCGACTTCGGGATGATCGCAGGCTGAAGCCAACCCTTCTCCCCTTGCGGGAGAAGGTGCCCCTGTTTTGGGAGACCCTCAGGTGTCCCAGAAAGGCTCAAAATTCCAATGATATCGGTCAAAACAGAACAAGTTTCAGGCAGTTAGGTCGGAACGGTCCATCTGACCACCTAGGACCAACTATGCTCACTTGGGGGCACTCCCAGTGGTTTGAGCAGTGGTTTGGTCCTTGCGCCGAAGGCCAGGCTTAAAGGCTGGAAAGGCGCAACATGACGAAGAACAACACCACCAAGACTCGGGTCAAGCTTACGAACAAGTTGGTCGACTCCCTGGCCGCCCTACAAACAGAACGTCGCAGAACTCTCGACTCGTCCCCAGCCTCACAAGCACACT
>JAAXIW010000140.1:0-834 GCA_012270135.1 Brevundimonas sp.
CAACGCCTGCCGACCGACCTCCGCCATGCAGCCTCGGCCCCGCGACTCTAAGGCCAAGCACCCGCGGGACACTCCCGCCCCCGACCCGGCGTCGGAGCCCGCGCCGGAGCCGCAGTCCACCACCTTGCCCGGCGACGACCAGCGCCAGATGCTCGAGACCCTGTCGCTGAACCTCGCCCGCGCCGCCATAACCGCCCAGGCCGCCATCGCCGAGGCGGCCTTGTCCCAGGCCGACCGCCCCGCCGCCCTGTCGCCCGACCCGTTCAACGTCAGGCCGGCCATGACCCAGGTGATGAGCGGCCTCGCCGCCCGCCCGGACAAGCTGTTCGCCGCCCAGGCCGACCTGTTCAACCGCTACATGGACCTGTGGGCCTCCACCACGCGCCGCGCCGCCGGCGAGGACGCCCCGGCCGCGCCCTCGAAGGACAAGCGCTTCAAGGATCCCGCCTGGTCCGAGAACCCGATGTTCGACGTCATGCGCCAGTCCTACCTGGCCACCGCCGACTGGATGAACGGCCTCGTCTCCAGCGTCGAGGCCATCGACCCGCGCCCCAAACGCCGCGCCGAATTCTTCACCCGGCTGCTGACCGACGCCTTCTCCCCCTCCAACTTCCTCGCCTCCAACCCCGCCGCTCTCAAGGCCATGGCCGAGACCAACGGCGCATCGCTGGTGAAGGGCATGCAGAATTTCGCCGCGGATCTGGAGCGCGGCGCCGGCAAGCTGAAGATCAGCCAGGCCGACTACGGCCGCTTCGGGGGCGGCTGGCTCGTGGCCGGTGCCGCCGGCCGGGTGGGCTGGGGCGGCGTGCGGGGCTCGGGGCTCCTGGGCGGGCG
>JAAXIW010000140.1:844-2955 GCA_012270135.1 Brevundimonas sp.
CCACAGCCCCCGGCCAGGTGGTCTGGCGCGACGACCTGTTCGAACTGATCCAGTACGACCCCGCCACGGAGCAACAGCGCCGGATCCCGCTGCTGATCTTCCCGCCGTGGATCAACAAATTCTACATCCTCGACCTGCAGCCCGAAAACTCGATGATCCGCTGGCTCTCCAGCCAGGGCTTCACCGTCTTCGTCTGCTCCTGGGTCAATCCGGACGTCGACAAGGCCGGCTACGGCTTCGACGACTACCTGCGGAAAGGCGTCTACCGCGCCGTCGAGAAGGCCCTCGAACAGTCGAAGGCCGAGCACATCAACACCGTCGGCTACTGCATCGGCGGCACATTGATGGGCGCCGCCCTCGCCCACATGGCCGAGCACAAGGACGACCGCGTCGCCGCCAACACCTTCTTCGCCGCCCAGCATGACTTCGCCGAGGCCGGCGACCTCCTGCTCTTCACCGACGACCCCTGGCTGAACGCGCTCGCGCCGCAGATGGACGCGGCCGGCGGCGTCCGGCCCGGCGCGGCCATGGCCGAGACCTTCAACGCCCTGCGCGCCAACGACCTGATCTGGTCCTTCTTCGTCAGCAACTATCTGCTGGGCAAGGACCCGCCCGCCTTCGACCTGCTGTTCTGGAACGCCGACCAGACTCGCATGCCCAAGACCCTGCACATGGACTATCTGCGCTCCATGTACGGCAAGAACGCTCTGTCCAAGGGCGAGTTCGAGATCGGCGGGATCAGGGCCGACCTGTCAAAGGTGAGGATCCCCCTCTATTTCCAGGCCAGCCGCGAGGACCACATCGCGCCGATGAACTCGGTCTACCGCTCGGCCCGCGCCTTCCCGAACGCCGACGTCACCCTCACCCTGGCTGGCTCGGGCCATATCGCCGGCGTGGTTAATCCGCCGTCGGCGAGCAAGTACCAGCACTGGATCAATCCGGCCCTGCCCGCCACCCTCGCCGAATGGCAGGCGGGCGCCGAGGAACACCCCGGCAGCTGGTGGAACCACTGGGCCGAATGGCTGCACGCCCGCTCCGGCGACTGGATCCCGGCCCGCGACCCGAAAACGGGGCCGCTCAAGCCGCTCGAGCCCGCCCCCGGCGCCTATGTGAAGGTCAGGTCGTGAACCGCCTCGAGCCCAACCTGCTGCTGGCCCTGTCGACCAGCCTGGCGCTGGTGCTTGTGGTGGTCACGGCCAGTTTCTACGGCGCCGAGCCCCAGCTCCTGCGCAACGGCTTCCTGGCGGTCGCCTGCGCCGCCGGCTTCGTCTGGCTCAACCCCATGCTGCAGCGGCGCATGAACCAGGCGCCGCGACCGCCGATGATCGACCGCTCCAGCCCCGGCACGGCGGTCTGGGCCGGCCTGTTCCCGCTCTTCGTCATCTTCGCCGCCGCCGTGCCGGTGTTCTGGCCCGGTCACGACTACGGCCTGCTCATCATCATCGCCGCCGTCTGGACGGGCGTGACGATCGAGTCCGCCCTCAAGGTCGTCAGGCGGGGTTGAATTTCAGCGCCACGCCGTTGTTGCAATAGCGTTTTCCGGTCGGGCGCGGCCCATCGTCGAAGACATGGCCCTGATGCCCCAGGCAGCGGGCGCAGTGATACTCCGTGCGCGGAATGCCGATAGCGAAGTCGGTCTTGGTCCCGATGTTGGCGGCGATCACGTCGTAGAAGCTCGGCCAGCCGGTCCGGCTGTCGTATTTCCACTGCGACCGGAACAGCGGCAGCTCGCAGCCCCGGCACACATAGGTCCCGCGCCGCGTCTCCTCGTTCAGCGGACTGGTGTAGGGCCGCTCCGTCGCCTCGTGGCGCAGCACGTCATAGGCCGCCCGCGGCAGCCGCTGACGCCACTGGGCGTCGGTGATCCGCCGGAACGGCGAGTTCGCATACCGCCCCTGCGACGCGTCCGCCGCCCCCGGCGAACAGGCGTTCAGCCCGACCGCACCGGCGGTCAGCAACAGATGGCGGCGTGAGAGGGGGTGGGTCATGACCGTTGATACGTCGGGAAGGCGCGAGCGGTTTCAAGAGCCCTTACTTTCGTCATCCTCTGGCAAGCCGGCGCAGCCGCGCAGACCGGGGGACCCAGCGGCGCCGAAGGCGATCTGTTCAGG
>JAAXIW010000234.1:0-3894 GCA_012270135.1 Brevundimonas sp.
GCTCCCCGTCCTGTCGCCCGCGGCAGGCGCCGGTCTTTGACAACCGCATCCCCGCCGCACCGCCCCAGGCGCGCCGATGTCGACTCTGTCGACTCTGACACTGCGAATTTCTGTAGACCCTGCCGACCCTGTCGACTCCGCCACACCGTTTTTTGGCGTGGCGCCCGGCCGGAACCCCGCCGCCCCGCCGGCTTCGATCCCCGGGATTCGCTCCCGGCGCGCATCCAGCCCATCATCGCCGGAAACGCCCCATTGATTCGGGCCGAGGCGATATGACCGCAACCGACCGCAAGGGCTTCGATCCGCTGCTCATCGTCATGGCGATCGGCTTCGTCGTGGCCGTCGGGGCGCTGGCCTATCCGGCCTTCCGCGCCGATCCGATGAGCGCGCCGGGGCTGGTGCTGATCTTCACCGTGGGCGCCGTGGCCCTGATCGGCCTGTTCGCCTTTGCTCGAGGCGAGAACCGCAAGCCGGTCGGCGACGCGACCGTCGACCTGCTCGACGCCATGGCCGAGCCGGCCGCCCTGGTCTGGGCCTCCGGCCAGGTGCTGGCCTTCAACGCCGCCTGGGCCGAGAGCAATGGCGCGACCGTCAGCCTGCCCAAGGGCCGCTCCGCCTCGGCCCTCTACATGGCCTTCGCCCAGGCCCGCGCCGGCGAGCAGGGCCGCGCCATCGGGGTCATCGGCGATCGCGAGCAGGAGGGGCTGAGCGGCCAGGCCGGGGAGGGCCGCTTCCTCGTCCGCGCCGCGCCCGAGGCCGCCCTGCCGGTGGTCACCGGCGGCGCGCCCGCCCCCGCCTCCAACGCCGCCGAGAGCCGGGCCATGGCCGCCGGCGCCCCCTTCGGCTCCGCCGTCATCGCCGCCGACGACCTGTTCGGCGGCAAGGTCGAGGAGGCCAACGCCGCCCTCGCCGTCCTCACCGGACCCGCCGCCGCCCGCGACGCCGCCTTCGGCCACCTGTTCTACCCGCCGACTGAGACCGACGCCCGCGCCCGCCTCGCCGCCGGCTCCTCCGGCCCGATCGAACTCGTCGCCCGCGCCTTCCCTGACAAGATGCTCCACCTCTATGTCGCCCCCGAAGGCGACAGGCGGCGCATCTGGCTGTTCGACGTCTCGGCCCAGAAGTCGATGGAGCTGCAGCTGTCGCAGGCCCAGAAGATGCAGGCCGTGGGCCAGCTGGCCGGCGGCGTGGCCCACGACTTCAACAACCTGCTGACCGCCATCCAGCTGCAGCTGTCCGGCCTGCTCGAACGCCACCCGGTCGGCGACCCCTCCTACGAGGGGCTCAACGAGATCCGCCAGACCGCCATCCGCGCCGCCGACCTGGTGCGCAAGCTGCTGGCCTTCTCGCGCAAGTCGACCGTCCGCCGCGAACGCCTCGACCTCGGCGAACTGGTCGGCGAATTCGCCGTCCTGCTCCGCCGCCTGCTGCGCGAGGACGTCCGCCTCGAGACCGACTACGGCCGCGACCTGCCGGTGGTCCTCGCCGACAAGAGTCAGCTCGAAACCGCGGTGATGAACCTCGCCGTCAACGCCCGCGACGCCATGCGCGGCGTGGTGGAACCCGGCGCCGGCGTCGTCACCATCCGCACCGCCCGCCTCAGCGCCGACGAGGCCCGCGCTCTCGGCTGGGCCCATCCCTCGACCGACGCCGTGGCCCTGATCGAGGTCTCCGACACCGGCCCCGGCGTCCCCCCCGAAATCCTCGGCAAGATCTTCGAGCCCTTCTTCACCACCAAGGCGGTCAACGAAGGCACCGGCATGGGCCTCGCCACGGTCTACGGCATCGTCGAACAGGCCGGCGGCCACATCAACGTGTCGAACCTCGAAGGGGCGGGAGCCGCCTTCCGCATCTTCCTGCCCGAGGCCGCCGCGGCGGAGCTGGCCGAAACCCCGGTGGTCGAGAAGGCGGTCAAGGCGCCGCGCGACCTGTCGGGCGCCGGCCGCATCCTGTTCGTCGAGGACGAGGCGGCCGTGCGCGGCATCGCCGCCCGCCTGCTGCGCCAGCGCGGCTACGAGGTCATCGAGGCCGCCGACGGCGAGGAAGCCCTGGAGCTGGCCGAGGAACACGCCGGCCAGATCGACATGATGATCTCCGACGTCATCATGCCCGGCCTCGACGGCCCGTCCCTGCTCAAGAAGGCCCGGCCCTTCCTCGGCGACGCCCCGGTGATGTTCATTTCGGGCTACGCCGAGAGCGACTTCTCCGACCTGCTTCAGGACGAGGTCGGCGTCTCCTTCCTGCCCAAGCCGCTGGACATCAAGACCCTCGCCGAAAGGGTCAAGCAGGAACTCCGGGCCTGAGCCTACCGGCCACGGCGGTCATGGCCGCGGTCGTCCTTCCGGTCCCGGTCGCGGCGGCCGTCCCGGTGGCGGTCCCCGCGGTCGTGATCGCCCCGCCGGCGCCAGTAGGGCGAATCCGGCGGGATGTAGATGTCCCGATAGCCATAGTCGCCCGGGCAGTAGCGCTGGTTGGCTCCGTAGGGCAGGCCCGGCGGCGGGGCCCAGTAGCAGTAGGCGTTCTGGTATTCGAGGTCCGCCGCCGCCTGGTCGAGCCCCATGGCCACGGCCTCCCAGAACTCGGGATCGGTGCTGCAGCCCGTCGCCGCAAGCGCCGCCGCCGTGACCACCGCCGCCCGCCTCCGTCTGGCCATTGGCCTGGCTCCCGATCGAAGCGCCATTATGTGGAAAACCGGCGTTGCGGAAACCTTCGGAAGCTGACGCTTGTCGAAGCGGCGCCGTTCGGCTCAACCTTGCCTTCAGACCGGAGACCGCCGCCATGATCGACCGCCGCCGCCTGCTTCTGACCGCCGCCGCCGGCGCCGGTCTCGCCGCCGCCGCGCCCGCCTTCGCCCGCAGCGAGGCCGACGACCGCCTCGACGCCATGCTGAACCGCTGGTTCGACGAGGACGTCGACAGCTCGCCCGAAACCGCCACCAACCTCGGCCTCGACCGCGGCGAGCGCGCCCATCTGTCATCCAGGCTGTCGGACCGCAGCTTCGCCGCCTGGATGATTGACCGCGCCACCGCCAACGAGCGGCTTCAGGCCCTCGCCGATTTTGATCAGACCGGCCTGACCCGTCCCGGCACGATCAATCTCGCCGTCGCCGCCTTCCGCGCGCAAACGGCCTCGACCGGCGCCGGCTTCAACTATGGCGCGGCCATCGAGGGGGGGCGGATGGGTCCCTATCTGGTCAACCAGATGACCGGCTCATACTTCACCGTTCCCGACTTCATGGATAGCCAGCACCGGGTCGAGGACCGCGATGGCGCCGAGGCCTTCCTCGCCCGCCTGTCCGCCTTCGGCCCCAACCTGGACGCCGAGATCTGGCGAATCGAGCGCGCCGCCGTGCAGGGCGTCGTCCCGCCCGACTTCGTGATCGACCTGACCATGGGTCAGCTGAAGGCCCTGCGCGGCCAGCCCGCCGCCGACATGGCCATGATCCGTACCCTGGAGCGCAAGGCGACGGCGCTCGGTCTCGCCGGCTATGGCGACCGCGCCGCGGCACTCGTGGAGGGCGAGGTCAAGCCGGCGCTGGACCGCCAGATCGCGGCCTTCGAGCGCCTCCGCCCCGGCGCGGTCCACGACGCCGGCGTCTGGCGCCTGCCCGACGGCGAGCGCTTCTACGCCCACGCCCTGAAGTACTGGACCACCACCGGCATGACGCCGGACGAGGTCCACGCTGTCGGCCTCGAACAGGTCGCCTCGATCACCGCGGAGATCGACACCATCCTGAAGGCGCAGGGCATGACCCAGGGCACGGTCGGCCAACGCATCGACGCCCTGAACAAGGATCCGGCCCAGCTGTGGCCCAACACCGACGAAGGCAAGGCCGCCCTGATCGAGAGCCTGAACCGTCAGGTCGCCGCGCTGGATCCGCTGCTGCCCCGCCGG
>JAAXIW010000234.1:3904-14913 GCA_012270135.1 Brevundimonas sp.
CATCTGCAGGTCGCCCTGCAGCGCGAGACCGAAAGCCTGCCCGCCTGGCGTCGCGCCAACGGCTTTTCCGCCTACAACGAGGGCTGGGCGTTGTACGCCGAGGCGGTGGCGGCGGACGACCTCGACGTCTACGCCGACGATCCGCTCGGCCGGGTCGGCTTCCTGATGTCCTACCTGTTCCGGGCGGTGCGGCTGGTCGTCGACACCGGCCTGCACCACAAGCGCTGGAGCCGCGAACAGGCCGTCGACTACATGGTCGCCTCCGGGGCCAAACCGGTCGGCGCGGCCAACAGCGAAATCAACCGCTACTCCGTCATGCCGGGCCAGGCCTGCGCCTACAAGATCGGCCATACCGTCATCGCCCGGCTGCGGGCGGAGGCCGAGGCGAAGGCCGGTTTCAACCTGCGCCGCTTCCATGACGCCGTGCTGGTCAACGGTTCGACGCCCTTGTCCGTGCTTGAAGACCTGATGCGGTCCTGACCGTCGGTCAGTCCGCCAGGACCGCATCCCGGGCGGCCCGAATGGCCGGATCGGCGGACGCGGCGGCGAGAATCCAGTCGCGGAACCGGGCGATCTTCGGCGATCGCCGCCGACCCTCCGGCCACACCAGCCAGTAGGCGTAGTCGGGGATCAGCTTGACGCTCAGCGGCACCGGCTGAACCAGCAGTCCCGCCTCCAGCTCGCGGGCGAACAGCACCGGCGAGGCGAGGGCGATACCCTGGTCGCCCAGCGCCGAGGCCACCTCCAGCGCCTGATAGTCGGCGCGCAGCCGCGACGGGGCCTGGCCGTCGGCGCCCCCGCCGGCCGCGGCGAACCAGACGTCCCACTCCTTGTCGAGGCCGATGCGCGGAGCCCGAAGCAGATCCTCGGCCGTTTCCAGCCCCAGCCGGTCACGCAGGCGCGGACTGCAGACGGCGGTGAAGACGCTGGGCATGACCTCGACACTCTCCAGCCCGGGCCAGTTCCCCGTACCCGAGCGGATGCCGACGTCGAAGCCTTCGCGCGACAGATCTACCAGATGCGCCGCCGTATCGAGCCGCACCGCCAGCTCCGGATTGGCCAGCTGGAACTCCCCCAGACGCGGCGCCAGCCACTGCGTCGCCAGCGTCGCCAGTGTCGTGATCGACAGCACCGCCAGATCGGCTTCGGTCAGGTCGGACAGGGCGCGGCGCAGCAGGCTCATCGCCTCCGTCGCGGCGCTCGACAGCCGCTCTCCGGACTCGGTCGGGACGACTTCTCGAGGCAGCCGCCGAAACAGACTTTGGCCGAGCCTGCCCTCCAGGGCCTTGATCTGCCAGCTGACCGCGGCCTGGGTCATGCCCAGTTCCTGGGCCGCCCGGGTGAAACTGTTCAAACGGGCGGCCGCCTCGAACACGCGAATGGAGGCGAGGGGAATGCCGGCGAGAGGGTCGGACATAAGGGTGCCTTATGTTGTTCTTCGTCAATCTGGTTTGCGGACCGGTCCTGTCAAGCTCATTCTGTCAATGTCCTCATGGAAGAGACGTCAGGAGATCGCTTTGGAAGAGATTCATCACACACATAAGGAGCCCGCATGGGGTTGGGCCGCGGCTCTCACCGACTGGCGGCGTAGCCGCAGCCGCGCCCGACTGCGCAAGCCGCAACGGATCGCGACGATTTCGAGTCGCTGACCCTGCACCGATCGATCGTGGCGGAGGGGCCCAATCCCCACACGCCGCTGCGATTGCGGCCCGCGAGGGCCACGGCCCGGATCCGGAGGGAGCCTCCTGCTCTCGCGGCGCCGGGCCGTCTGCGCGAGGCTAGCTGACCGTCTCGCCGTCCGCCTCGCGCAGCAGATTGTGGATCGCCGTCGCGGCCAGCGCGGCTTCGGCTCCGGCCACGGCGATCTGGTTCAGCCCGCGCACGACATCTCCGGCGGCGTAAAGGCCCGGCACGCTCGTCGCCTGGTGCGCATCGACCGTCAGGCGACCATCCTCGCCGACGGCGGCGTCCAGCCCGCGCGCGAGGTCCGCGTTCGGCGACGTTCCCAGCGCCGAATAGACCAGGTCGAACACCCGAAAAGCCCCACCCCAACACAGCGCCGTCACCCTGTCCCCCTCAAGTCGGACATCGTCGATCGACGCCCGGACCAGTTCGACGCCCAGCCGCCGAAGTTCGGCTTCTGTCGTCAGGGCGTCGGACGAGCCGATATGGATGAGAGTCACCCGGTCGGAATAGGTCCGCAGGAAGGCCGCCTCCCGTACGCCGCCGTCGTCCTTGCCGATGATCGCCACCGTCTTGTCGATCGCCTCGTAGCCGTCGCAGATCGGGCAAATGCGGACCAGCGCTCGCTCTATCGCACGCTCGACCCCCGGAAGATCGGGGTGGTGGTCCGTCACGCCCGTGGCCAGCAGCACCGCCCGGGCGCGCACCTCGCGGCCGTTCAGGCGCGCCGTGAAGCCGCTGCTATCCCGTCGCAGCGACTCGACCCGTCCCGGTTCAATCACCGCTTCGAACTCTTCAGCCTGTTCGGTCATCCGCTTCAGGATGGCGTCACCGGTGATGCCGTGGGGGAAGCCCGGCAGGTTGTGGCTGAGCGGAATCCAGCAGGCTCGCGGCGCCCCGCCGTCGGCGACCAGCACCCGCCGGCGAAACCGGGCGAGATAGGTGGCGGCGGTCAGGCCGGCCGGGCCGGCCCCGATGATCAGAATCTCGGGATCGGGTTGGCTCACCGGGTGCGCCACAGCGCGGGCCACAGTTCGGGCGGCATGCCCCAGCACTCGTCCATCCTTCGCTCGGAGGCGAGTTCGAAACCGCGCACCGCCAGCGTCCAGACCTGAATCACGCCGCAGTCCCCGAGGCCGCGGCCCCTGACGTTGTTGACGATGCTCCAGCCGATGTCGACATTTGTGAAGACCTCGACCTCTTCATCGACGCCCGACAGCACCAGCGGGCGTACGTTCCGGCCCCTGTGGTCGGTGACGAACAGGACATGGCCGGCGTTGTAGGCGGCCATGTAGCACTGCACGCCCCAGACCCGCATCGAAGGGCCGACCTCGGCGTACAGGATCCCGTCCCCGTTCACGGGTTCGCCCCAGTCCCGGCGGCAGTCGGCGACCGACGGGTGTGCGAGGACCTCCGCCGGAACCGCCGGGTGGTCGCTCTGGGTGAACTGGCTGATGGAGGCGGGCCGGGCGCGTATGCGGGGAAGTTCGGGCGACCCCGGGACCATGGAGGCGGGACGATTCCCCCGCCGTATCAAGGCCGTGACGGTGTTCAGCCGGCCCTGCCTTTCGTCGATCCAGAGCAGGGCGGCGGAAACGCCGGATAGCGAAACCGCGGCCGTCTCGCCGGCGACCGACAGCGTCATGTCGTCGCCCGCCGCCATGGCCTCGAGCAGTTGGCGCGCCTCGGCGCCGCGCGCCTGTGCGACGCCCGCCCATTCGGACTCCGGACCCGCCGCCAGTCGGCGCGGCGCGCCGTCGATCACCAGGTCCAGCCCCGAATCGGGATCCTGCCCCCAGGCGCCGATCATGACTTCGGGTTCCGCTTCGGGGCCGGCGGGCATTGCGATGCGCACGAACGCGGTCGGCCCGCCGGTGGCGCCGACATAGGCGACGCAGTCCCCACCGTTGTCGCAGACGACGCGCCAGTCGCGGAATGATCGCGTCTCCGGATCGGCGGCGACGGACGGCGACGCCGCCGCGACGCCCGCGACGATCAGCCCGGTCAGGGCGAGCTTGCGGATCAGGGACACGGTTGGCTCCTGTTGCGGCGCCTCGCGGCATCCGGTGCATAGTCCCGATCAATGGGCGTTACCGCAACCTGCCGGATGCGCGGCCTGCATCGGGTCCGCCCTTTGCACCGGGGCCGCGCGCTCGCTATACCCCCGCAACCTTCTCCCCCTTCAGCAGACAGAGGCGCGAACCCGCATGACCAGGATCAAGGTCGACAACCCCATCGTGGACATCGACGGCGACGAGATGACCCGGATCATCTGGCAGATGATCAAGGACAAGCTGGTCTTCCCCTACCTCGACCTCGAGCTCGACTATTACGACCTGGGCATGGAGAACCGCGACGCCACCGACGACCAGGTGACCGTCGACGCGGCCCACGCCATCCAGAAGCACGGCGTCGGCGTGAAGTGCGCCACCATCACCCCGGACGAGGCGCGGGTGAAGGAGTTCGGCCTGAAGAAGATGTGGAAGTCGCCCAACGGCACCATCCGCAACATCCTCGGCGGGGTGGTCTTCCGCGAACCGATCATCTGCTCGAACGTGCCGCGGCTGGTGCCGGGCTGGACCCAGCCGATCGTGGTCGGCCGCCACGCCTTCGGCGACCAGTACAAGGCCACCGATTTCCTGATGCCGGGACCGGGCACGCTGACGATCAAATTCGTCGGTGATGATGGAAACGTCATCGAGCACGAGGTCTTCAAGGCGCCGGGCGCCGGTGTGGCCATGGGCATGTACAACCTCGATGACTCGATCACCGAGTTCGCCCGCGCCAGCTTCTCGTTCGGTCTGCAGCGCAACTTCCCGGTCTATCTGTCGACCAAGAACACCATCCTCAAGGCCTATGACGGGCGCTTCAAGGACATCTTCCAGAAGGTGTTCGACGAGGAGTTCGCCGACCAGTTCAAGGCCGCCGGCCTGACCTACGAGCACCGGCTGATCGACGACATGGTGGCGGCGGCCATCAAGTGGTCGGGCGGCTTTGTCTGGGCCTGCAAGAACTACGATGGCGACGTCCAGTCCGACGTGGTGGCCCAGGGCTTCGGCTCGCTGGGCCTGATGACCTCGGTGCTGATGACCCCGGACGGCAAGGTGCTGGAATCGGAGGCCGCCCACGGCACCGTCACCCGCCACTACCGCCAGCACCAGAAGGGCGAGGCGACCTCGACCAACTCCATCGCCTCGATCTTCGCCTGGACCCGCGGTTTCGCGCACCGGGCCAAGCTGGACGGCAACGATGATCTGGCGAAGTTCGCCGCCACCCTTGAGCGGGTCGTGGTCGAGACGGTCGAAGCCGGTCACATGACCAAGGACCTGGCTCTGCTCGTCGGCGACCAGCAGGGCTGGCTGACCACCGAGGGCTTCCTCGACAAGGTCGCCGAGAATCTGACCAAGGCGATGGAAGCCTAGAAGCGCGACTTCGGTTGTGACTGGAGCAAGCCCCGCCGGATTCTCTCCGGCGGGGCTTTTGTTTGAGCCGGAACGGCGTTCATGCATTGATGCCGTTAACCTTGGAGGATCGCGTGAAGAAGCTGTTCGGCAATCTGCTGGTTCTCGCCGTCATCGCCGCGGTGGTCAGCTTCTTCGCCGCGCCGGCGGTGGCCTTCTTCGGCATCCGCTCGGCGGCGGACGCCAACGACGTGGCCGGCCTGTCGCGACTGATCGACTTCAGCGCCGTTCGCCAGTCGCTCCGGCCGCAGTTGTCGGGCAATCCGGCGGCGATGGCGCCCGCCCCGACCTTCCTGGAGGATCCGATCGGGGCGGTGCGTCGCCAGTTCGAAGCGAACGACGGCGCCACGATCTCGGACGCCGACGCCTATCTGACTCCAGCGGCGTTGGCCGGCCTGACGCGCGGGGATGGCCGCTACGCCTCGCAACGCTTCGAACGCCCGGTCGCCGAAGACGCCGCGACCGAGGCCAACCCCATGCCCGCGCCCGTGTTCTGGGGCGTCAATCGGGCGCGGATGGCCGTTACCGACGAGGGCGGGTCCCGCACGGTCTTCACTTTCGAGCGCAAGGGGCCCTTCGAGTGGAAACTGGTCCACATCGGCCTGCCCGAGGGTGCGGCGCCCGCTGTTCCTCCGGTCCCTCGGACCGGCAAGAGCGGCAAGGCCGGCGGCTGATCGGGCCCCCGCTGGTGCAACCTCTCGACTCGCGGCAACCGTAGCCGTGGGGAGGCGTTTCGACGCCAGAGGGTAGCATGAACAAGAAACTCGTCGTCGGTCTCGCCGCCGCGGCCATCGCTGTATTCGTCATCGCCTGGGCCGCCGCACCGGTGCTCGCCGCCCAAGCCCTGATCCGCGCCGCCAAAGACGGGGACGCCGATCGTATCGAGCAACTGGTGGACTTTCCGGCGCTGCGCGAAAGCCTGAAGGATGAACTGACCGCCGAGCTCGCCGCCCATATGCGCCGAGACCCCCGTCTCGCGGAGAACAGCCTTGGCGGCCTCGGCATGATGCTGGCCCCCATGCTGCTGTCGGGCGCCATAGACGCGACCGTCACCCCCGAGGTTGTGGCGCAGATGGTCACGACGGCCGAGGCGCCCGATCCGGCCGTGCGGGACCGGCCCGAGCCGGGGGACGAGGCCGACAGCGACGACATCCACCAATCGTGGGGCTATCGGGATCTGAACGCCTTCGCCGTCACCCTGACCGACCGCGACCATCCAGATCAGCGGCTGGCCCTGATCCTGGAGCGGCGCGGCCTGTTCAGCTGGAAGCTGGCCGCCGTCGACATCCAGACCGGCGCCGGAGCCTAGCCCAGCGCCGCCCTGATCGCCGCCAGACCGTCCTCGGCCTTGCTGCCGTCCGGTGCGCCGCCTTGGGCGAAATCCGGCTTGCCGCCCGCGCCCTGTCCGCCCATGGCCAGTACAGCCGCGCGGGCCAGATCGGCGGCGTTGACCTTGCCGGTCATGTCCGAGGTCACGGCGACGGTCACGGCCGCCTTGCCTTCCGTCACGCCGATCAGGGCGACGACGCCCGAGCCGACCTGTTTGCGGAAATCCTCGGCTACGCCCCGCAGCCCCTTGCCGTCGACGCCGTCGAGGACGCGGGCGATCAGCTTGACGCCATTGACCTCTTCCGGCGCGGCGCTGCCGCCCGAACCGCCGCCCAGCGCCAGCTGTTTCTTTAGCTCGGCGACCTGCTTCTCCAGCGTCCTGACCGAGCCGGTCAGGGCCTCGACCCGGGCCGGTACATCGGCGGGCTGGACCTTGAACCCTTGGGCCAGCTTTCTCGCCACCCCGGCCTGGGACAGCAGATACTGGCGCGCGGCCTCGCCGGTCAGGCCCTCGATCCGGCGCACGCCGGCGGCGATACCGCTCTCGGAGACGATCTTGAACAGGGCGATGTCGCCGGTGCGGGCGACATGGGTGCCGCCGCACAATTCGACGGAGTAGGGACCGTCCCCGGTCAGGGCCCGGCCGAGCGTCAGGACGCGGACCTCGTCGCCGTATTTCTCGCCGAACAGGGCCACGGCGCCGGCGTCGATGGCGGCCTGCGGGGCCATCATCTTCGTTTCGGCCGGCAGGTTCTGGCGGATCACCGCGTTCACCTCGTCCTCCATCCGGGCCAGTTCGTCCTCGGTCACCGGGGCGTTGTGGCTGAAGTCGAAGCGCAGGCGTTCGGCGTCGACCATCTGGCCCTTCTGGGCCACATGGCCGCCCAGCACGTTCGACAGGGCCTTGTGCAGCAGGTGGGCGGCCGAATGGTTGGCGCGGGTGGTCAGGCGGGCCTCGGCGTTGACGCGCAACTGCGCACGGGCGCCGATGGCCAGGGCGCCCGAGGTGATTTCGATGCGGTGGGCGAACAGGTCGCCGGCGTGCTTCTGGACGTCCAGCACTACGCCCGCGCCCTGTTGGCCGGTGGCGTCGGTCCATTCGATCTCGCCGCGGTCGCCGGCCTGGCCGCCGCCTTCGCCGTAGAAGGGTGTCTGGTCGAACAGCACCTCGGCGGTCTCGCCGGCGCCCAGTTCATCGACCGAACGGCCGCCCTCTACGATGGCCAGCACCTCGCCCGAACCGTCGACGGCGTCGTAGCCGGTGAAGACGGTCGGGCCGAGACGGTCGCGCAGGGCCAGCCATTCGCCGGCCGAGGCGGTCTGGCCGGAACCGGTCCAGTGCTCGCGCGAGCGGGCCTTTTGCTCGGCCATGGCGGCGTCGAAGGCGTCGGTGTCGACGGTGAAGCCGCGCCGGCGCGCCTCGTCCTGGGTCAGGTCGAGCGGGAAGCCGTAGGTGTCGTAGAGGGTGAAGGCGGTCTGGCCCGACAGCACGCCCCCCTCGCCAAGATCCTTCGCCGCGTCCTCGAGCAGGCCCATGCCGCGGCCGAGCGTGGTTCGGAAGCGGATCTCCTCCTGCTTCAGCGTGTCCTCGATAAAGGCCTGGGCGCGTCGCAGTTCCGGGTAGGCGTCGCCCATCTCCTGCACCAGGGTCGGGACCAGCCGGTGCATCAGCGGGTCGGCGGCGCCGAGCAGGTGAGCGTGGCGCATGGCGCGGCGCATGATCCGGCGCAGCACATAGCCGCGGCCCTCGTTCGACGGCGTGACCCCGTCAGCGATCAGGAAGGACGACGAGCGCAGGTGGTCGGCGATAACCCGGTGGCTGGGCGCGCGCTCGCCCTCGGCGGCCGTGCCGGTCGCCCTCTCCGAGGCCGCGATCAGGGTGCGGAACAGGTCGGTCTCATAGTTGGAATGGACGCCCTGCAGCACCGCCGCGACGCGTTCCAGCCCCATGCCGGTGTCGATCGAAGGTTTGGGCAGCAGTGAGCGCGAGCCGTCGGCCTGCTGCTCGTACTGCATGAAGACGAGGTTCCAGATCTCGACCCAACGGTCGCCGTCCTCCTCCGGCGTCCCGGGCGGGCCGCCCCAGATGTGATCGCCGTGGTCGTAGAAGATCTCGGTGCAGGGGCCGCACGGACCGGTGTCGCCCATCGACCAGAAATTGTCGCTGCCGGCGATGCGGGCGATGCGGCTCTCGGGCAGGCCGGCGATCTTCTTCCACAGGTCGAAGGCCTCGTCGTCGTCGATGTAGACGGTGGCCATCAAGCGGTCGGCGGGGATGCCGAACTCTTTCGTGACCAGTTTCCAGGCCCGCTCGATGGCGTGTTCCTTGAAATAGTCGCCAAAGGAGAAATTCCCCATCATCTCGAAGAAGGTGTGGTGGCGGGCGGTGTAGCCGACGTTGTCGAGGTCGTTGTGCTTGCCGCCGGCGCGGACGCATTTCTGGGCGCTGACGGCGCGCTTGCTGGCCCGGGTCTCCTGACCGGTGAAGACGTTCTTGAACGGCACCATGCCGGCGTTGACGAACAGCAGGGTCGGATCGTTCTGCGGGACCAGCGGTGCGGACTGCACCTTGGTGTGACCATCGGCGGCGAAATAGTCGAGGAAGGTCGAACGGATCTCTTTGAGGCTGGACATCGGGGCGGGCTCGGTCAGTCGGGAGGAAACGGGGAGGCAGCCGTCATATAGGGGATCGCGCCCGATTGCATCACCTGCCCGTGATCGTGGCCCGTGATCGCGTGCTGACGGCCGCGACATTGCGGCGGGGGGACGTGGTGCCGGGACCGGGGTAGGCTCAGGCACGACATTCACACTCTCCGCTCATCCCCGCAAAAGCGGGGACCCAGCTCTTTCATGGCGCAGGACGCCCGGGATGACCGCAACCGATCCAATGGACGGCCTGGATCGGCCAAAACTCTGGGTCCCCGCTTGCGCGGGGATGAGCGGCATGAAGAACGAGGCCAGGGTCGATCCATGAACGAGGTGGTGGTCTGGTATGACGGGGCCTGTCCCCTGTGTCGGCGCGAGATCGGCCTGATGCGCCGTCTGGACCGGCGCCGGGCCCTGACCTTTGTCGATGTCGCCGAACCGGGCGCGGCCGAGGCCTGTCCGCTCGACCCGGCCGACATGCTGTCCCGCTTTCATGTGCGCGAGGACGGGCAGCTGCTGTCCGGCGCCGCCGCCTTCGCCGCCATGTGGCGCGCCATTCCGATCCTCAGACCGTTCGGCCTTATGGCCCGTAACCAGACGGTGCTGGTGCTGCTGGAGCGCCTGTATGTCCAGTTCCTCAAGGTGCGCCCGCACCTCCAGCGGCTGGCTCGCTGATCGAACGCCCTAACGGACGAAGCCGCCCGACCGGGGGGTCGAGCGGCCTCTTTCCCCGGACGGGGTCGCGGGGTCGGTGGCGGGTCGCGAGGGACCCGACCGGGGAAGTCTTTAGCGAGGTCTGGGAGAGGGGAGGGCGATCAGCCCTCCAGGTCCTGCCCTTCGTCGGGCTCGGGCGCGCCCAGCAGTTCGTCGTCGATCTTCTGGGTCGACTGACGCACGGCCTTTTCGATGGCGTCGGCGACATCGGGATTGGCCTTCAGGAACTCGCGCACATTCTCGCGGCCCTGACCGATGCGCTGGCTGTCATAGGAGAACCAGCTGCCGGCCTTTTCGATCACCCCGGCCTTGACGCCCAGGTCGATGATCTCGCCCAGCTTGGAAATGCCCTCGCCATACATGATGTCGAAGATCACCTCGCGGAACGGCGGGGCCACCTTGTTCTTGACCACCTTCACGCGGGTGGTGTTGCCCACCACCTCGTCGCGGTTCTTGATGGCGCCGGTGCGGCGGATGTCGAGGCGCACCGAGGCATAGAATTTCAGCGCATTGCCGCCCGTGGTCGTCTCAGGCGAGCCGTACATCACGCCGATCTTGTGCCGGATCTGGTTGATGAAGATGACGATGCAGTTGGTCCGCGAGATCGAGGCGGTCAGCTTGCGCAGCGCCTGGCTCATCAGGCGGGCCTGAAGGCCGGGCAGGCTGTCGCCCATCTCGCCCTCGATCTCGGCCCGCGGCGTCAGGGCGGCGACGGAGTCGACCACCACGATGTCCACGGCGCCCGACCGCACCAGCGTATCCACGATCTCGAGCGCCTGTTCGCCGGTGTCGGGCTGCGAGACCAGCAGGTCGTCGAGATTGACCCCCAGCTTCTGGGCGTAGGTCGGATCCAGCGCGTGCTCGGCGTCGACGAAGGCGGCCGTGCCGCCCGACTTCTGGATCTCGGCCACGGTGTGCAGGGCCAGGGTGGTCTTGCCCGAGCTTTCCGGCCCGAACACCTCGATCACCCGCCCGCGCGGCAGGCCGCCGATGCCGAGCGCCATGTCCAGTCCCAGCGAGCCGGTCGAGACCGCGGGGCTGACTTCGGCCACCCCGCCCTTGCGCTCAACGGCTGCCGCGGGATTGACCGCCTGCACCCCCAGGGGAACGCCCTCCTCCTAGCGGAAGGCGCTGGAGTTGTCCACCATCACCGCACCGGCAGCGGTGATCGCCTCG
>JAAXIW010000214.1:0-1737 GCA_012270135.1 Brevundimonas sp.
ACACCGCGACCATCGTCACCGCCCTGCTGCACGATGTGGTCGAGGACACCTCGGCCACCCGCGACGACATCGCCAGCATGTTCGGCGAGGAGATCGCCTCATTGGTCGAGGGGGTCACCAAGCTGTCGCGGCTCGAGCTCCAGGCCGAGCATACCCGCCAGGCCGAGAACCTGCGCAAATTCATCCTCGCCATCTCGAAGGACGTCCGCGTCCTGCTGGTCAAGCTGGCCGACCGGCTGCACAACATGCGGACGCTGAAGCATGTGAAGCCCGAGAAACGCGAGCGGATCAGCCGCGAGACGCTCGAGGTCTACGCGCCGCTGGGCCGGTCGATCGGCATCCATTCGATCGCATCCGAGCTTGAGGAGCTGGCCTTCGAACACCTCAACCCGACCGCCCGCACGGCCATCGAGCGGCGGCTGGAGGCGCTGAAGCTGGAGCACGGCCGGGCGATCGACGGCGTTGCGCGCGAGGTCGAGCGGGTGCTGGAGGAGGCGGGCGTCCACGCCCATGTGTTCGGCCGCCAGAAGACGCCGTATTCGATCTGGCGCAAGCTGCAGCGCAAGTCGGTGGGCTTCTCGTCGCTGTCGGACATCTACGGCTTCCGGGTCATCGTCGAGGCCGAGGACGACTGCTACCGCGCCCTCGGCGTGATCCACCGCGCCTGGCCGATGGTGCCCGAGCGGTTCAAGGACTTCATCTCGACACCCAAGTCGAACAACTACCGCTCGCTGCACACGACGGTGGTCGGGCCGTCGGGCCTGCGCATCGAAATGCAGATCCGCACCGACGCCATGGACCGGGTGGCCGAGGACGGGGTGGCGGCGCACTGGGCCTACAAGAACATGGCCTACGGCTTCGACCATGAGGCGATGGCGGCGCAGGGCGGACGAGACCCGCTGCAGAACCTGCGCCATCTGGTCCAGGTCATCGAACATGGCGAGGGCGGCGAGGACTGGGTCGAGCACGCCAAGCTCGAGATGTATCTCGATCAGGTGTTTGTGTTCACGCCCAAGGGGGCGCTGATCACCCTGCCGCGCGGAGGGATGCCGCTGGACTTCGCCTATGCGGTCCACACCGAGGTCGGCGACACGGCGGTCGGGGCCAAGATCAACGGCGAGCTGAAGCCGATGCGGACCCAGCTGCAGAACGGCGACGTGGTCGAGATCATCCGCGGGGCCAAGCGCGAGATTCCGGTCGACTGGCGCTCGCTGACCGTCACCGGCCGGGCCCGGTCGGCCATCCGCCGCCACATCCGCACCTCCGAGCGGGGCGAGTTCCAGAAACTGGGCCGCGCCACCCTGGAGCAGACCCTGACGCGGGCCGGCAAGACCGATGTCGAACTGACCCTGCGCCCGGCGCTGGAACAGCTCGGCTTCGCCAGCGACGACGATCTCTACGAAGGCATCGGCCGCGGCCGGGTGTCGGCGGCGAAGATCGGCGAGATCCTGTTCCCGGCCCTGAAGGGCCGGCTCAAGGCGGGGCCGGACCGCAAGCGGATCGGCGACGAACAGGGGCGGCTGTTCGTGCGCGGCGGCGGCCTGACGCCCGGCGTCAGCGTTCATTTCGCTCACTGCTGCTCGCCGGTGCCCGGCGACCGCATCGTCGGCATCCTTGAGCCCGAGGCCGGGCTGACGGTGCACACCATCGACTGCCAGCGGCTGGAAGAGTTCGCCGACGACGACTCGGTCTGGCAGGACCTGCAGTGGACGCCGCAGGCCGAGCAGGGGGCGGTGG
>JAAXIW010000214.1:1747-9245 GCA_012270135.1 Brevundimonas sp.
GCAGGGGGCCGTCGCCTCCGCCCGCATCCGCGCCACCATCAAGAACGCGCCCGGCGTGCTCGGCCAGGTGGCGACGATCATCGGCGAGGCCGGCGGCAACATTCTCAACCTGGTCATGACCCACCGCCAGCAGGACTTCTTCGACGTCGACATCGACGTGGAGGTCGAGGACGCCAAACACGCCACCGCCATCATGGCCGCCCTGCGCACCAATCCCTCGGTCGACACCGTCGAGCGGTCGCGCGGATGAGCGCGGACGGGCCGGACAACGCGGCCCAGATGGCGTCGCCGTCCTACCGGCTGGCCGCGCTCGACGAGGAATTCCTGCTCGGCGATTCCATGCGCGGCGTGCGCTTCCTGATGGAATACGCCAAGGCCGAGGAGGCGCTGCGGGCCTGGGGCGTCCGTTCCACCATCGTGGTCTTCGGCAGCGCCCGCATCGGCGAGGACGGGGCGGGCGAGCACGGACGCTGGTATGCCGAGGCCCGCGCCTTCGGACGGCTGGCCTCGGAGCGCGGAGGCGCCCTGCACGGCCCGGACGGCCAGCCCCGGGACAATGTCATCGCCACGGGCGGCGGGCCGGGGATCATGGGCGCCGCCAACCGGGGCGCGGCCGACATCGGCGCGCCGTCGATCGGCTTCAACATCACCCTGCCGCACGAGCAGGAGCCGAACCCCTGGTCGACGCCGGACCTGACGTTCCGGTTCCACTATTTCGCCATGCGCAAGATGCATCTGGCCATGCGCGCCAATGCCCTGGTGGTGTTCCCGGGCGGCTTCGGCACCTTCGACGAGCTGTTCGAGATCCTGACCCTGCGTCAGACGGACAAGGCGCCGCGCATCCCCATCGTCCTGTTCGACGAGGCCTACTGGCGCTCGGTGATCGATTTCGACGTGCTGGTGCGGCACGGCATGATCCACGCCGACGATCTCGACCTGTTCCGGTTCGCCGGGGACGCCGAGGGCGTGTGGGCCGCCCTGCTGGCGGGCGGGCTGAAGCCGGACTGCGACATCGAATGAGGCGGCGAATGGCGTGCGGGCGTCTTCTTTCGCCGTCCCGGCTGGGCTAGAGAGCGGGCATGACTTCAGACGACGTTCTTGACGAATTCCGCGCCGCCGGGGCGCTGCGCGAGGGGCATTTCGTGCTGTCCTCGGGCCTGCACAGCCCTGTCTTCCTGCAGAAGAACCTGGTGTTCATGGACGCCGCGCGTTGCGCCCGGCTGTGCAAGGCGCTGGCGGAGAAGATCACCGCGGCGGTCGGGCCGGTCGACGTGGCCATCTCGCCGGCGGTCGGCGGCATCATTCCCGGCTACGAGACCGCCCGCTGGCTGGGCGTGCCGTCGATGTACGTCGAACGCGAGGACGGTGCGTTCAAACTGCGCCGCGGCTTTCACGTCGAGCCGGGCCAGAAGGTCGTCATGGTCGAGGACATCGTCACCACCGGCCTGAGCTCGCGCGAGTGCATCGCCGCGATCCAGGCGGCCGGCGGCGAGGTGGTCGCGGCGGCCTGCATCGTCGATCGCTCGGGCGGGCGGGCCGACGTCGGCGTGCCGCTGGTGGCGCTGGCCACGCTGGACGTCCCAGCATACCCCGCCGACGCCCTGCCGCCCGAGCTGGCCGCCCTGCCGGTCGAGGACCCGGGCAGCCGGCGGCTGGCGAAGTAGGGGCGCCGCCGTGGTCTCGGCCGTCCGTCTCGGCGTCAACATCGACCATGTGGCGACCGTTCGGAACGCCCGGGGAGGGGTTCATCCCGATCCGGTCCGCGCCGCGCGGGAAGCTCTCGCCGCCGGGGCCGACGGCATCACCGCCCACCTGCGCGAGGACCGGCGCCATATCACCGATACCGACATCGAGGCGCTGAGCGAACTGTGCGCGGTCGCCGGGCGGCCGCTCAATCTCGAGATGGCCGTCACCGACGAGATGCTGACCATCGCCCTGCGGCATCGCCCGCACGCCGCCTGCCTGGTGCCGGAGCGGCGCGAGGAGGTGACCACCGAGGGCGGCCTGGCCGTGGCGGGCTGCGAGGCGCGGATCGCGCCGGTGGCGAAGGCCTTGGCCGACGCCGGGATCCGGGTTTCCCTGTTCATCGAGCCGGCGCTGGAGCAGGTCGAGGCCGCCCGCGCGGTCGGGGCTCAGGTCGTCGAATTCCACACCGGGCGCTACTGCCACCTGTCCGGGGATGAGCGGGCCGTGGAGTTTGCTCGCCTGCAGGCCGCCGCCGGCCGCGCCGCCGACCTCGGTCTGGAAGTGCATGCCGGTCACGGCCTCGACTACGACACCGCCGCCGACATGCTTGGCATCCCGGAGGTGCGCGAGCTCAACATCGGCCACTTCCTGATTGGCGAGGCGGTCTTCGTCGGCCTGACCACGGCCATTCACCGCATGCGCGCCGCCATGGACGCCGTCTCGTGATCGTCGGCGTCGGCGCGGACCTGTGCGACATCCGCCGCATCCAGACCTCGCTGGATCGCTTTGGCGAACGGTTCAAGCTGCGCTGCTTCACCGAGCTTGAGCGGACCCGTTCCGATCGCAAGCCGGCGCCGGCGTGGAGCTACGCCAAGCGGTTCGCGGCCAAGGAGGCCTGCGCAAAGGCGCTGGGCACCGGGATGCGGGCCGACGTCTACTGGCGCGACATGGGCGTCGCCAACCTGCCGTCCGGGCAGCCGACCCTGATTCTGACCGGGCATGCCGCCGAGCACCTGGCGCGACTGACACCGGCCGGTCACGAGGCGCGGATACATCTGACGCTGAGCGACGAACACCCCTATGCACTCGCCTTCGTGGTGATCGAAGCCTTGCCGATGGCTTAATCACGTTATACCGCTTCTGCCGCAGAAAGACCGCGCACAGCGGCTGGGGGACAGGTCAATATGAGCGACGAAAACAAGCCGCACGACGACCACGGCCACGACGCCGGCCACGGTCACGACGATCACGCGCCCGCCGCGGCGCCGGAAACCGGTCATGCGGAGCCCGCCGCTTCCCACGATCATGACCACGGCCATGGCGAAGCGGGGGGGCACGACGACGCCCACGCCGCTCCGGCCGTCGAAGCTCATCACGACGATCACGGTCACGGCGATCACGCGCCCGAAGCCCACCCGGTGGCGGACGCCCACGCCGCGGATCACGCCGGTCACGGTCACGAGGCGCATGCCGAAACCGCGCATGGAGGTCACGACGCGGCCGTGACCGGGGCCGCCGTCGCGGCGGGCGCGGCGGGGGCCGCCGCCGCCTCGAAGCCGCCCGTCTGGAGCGATTCGGGAGACGCCCCCTTCGAGGACGTCGACGCGACGCCGGTCTACGCCCGCGGCAAGAAGGGCCGCAAGAAGGGCAAGTCGGGCGGCAACGAGTTCGTCGAAATCCTCAAGACCGTCTTCTTCGCGCTGCTGATCGCCTTCGTGCTGCGGGTGCTGCTGTTCCAGCCCTTCACCATCCCGTCGGCCTCGATGGAGCCCAACCTCTATGAGGGCGACTACATTGTCGTCTCCAAGTGGAGCTACGGCTATTCGAAACACGCCATACCGTTCAGCCCGCCGCTGTTCGAAGGCCGCATCCTCGCCCGGGAGCCGGAGCGCGGCGACATCGTCGTGTTCAAGCTGCCGCGCGACAACCGGACCGACTACATCAAGCGCCTGATCGGCCTGCCTGGCGACCGGGTCCAGATGATCAATAACGTGCTGCACATCAACGGCGAGCCGGTCAACGACGTGGTCATCAGCGACGCCGAGGCCGCCAACATGTACGGCATGCCCGTCATCAAGGCGCGCGAGACCCTGCCCGGCGGCAGGACCTTCACCATCCAGGACTTCGGCCCGGGCAACCAGGCCGACGACACGCCCGTGTTCGAGGTCCCCGAGGGCTACTATTTCATGATGGGCGACAACCGGGACAACTCGGTCGACAGCCGCTACGGCGTGACCGAGAACGGCGTCGGCCTGGTGCCGGCCGAGAACCTGATCGGCAAGGCCGAGATCATCCTGTTCTCGTGGTCGCCGGGCGCCTCGCTGTGGAATCCCGTCAGCTGGTTCTCGAAGGTTCGTCCGAGCCGGTTCTTCACCGTCCTGAACTGATGGCGGACCGGCGGGCCCAGGCGGTCGCGGCGCTGGCGCGCAAGCTGGGCCACGACTTCCGCGACCCGTCCCTGCTCGACCAGGCCCTGACCCACGCCAGCGTGGGGGAGGGGGCGGAGCGCGATACACGGGGACGGCCCTTCCTGGACAACCAGCGGATGGAGTTCCTCGGCGACCGGGTGCTCGGCCTGCTGGTCGCCGACCGGCTGATGCGCGATTTCCCCGCCGCCGACGAGGGCGAGATGTCCTCGCTGCTGCACGGCCTCGTCGACAAGGCCGCCTGCGCTCGCGCCGCCGAGGGCCTCGGCGTCGGCGACGCCATGCGGCTGTCGCCGGGTGAGGCCAAACAGGGCGGCCGCCGCCGCGAAGGCATGCTCGGCGACGCCATGGAGGCGATCCTCGCAGCGGTGTGGCTGGATGGGGGCATCGATGCGGCCCGCGCCGTATTCGAACGGGCCTGGGCCGCCGAACTGGCCGCGCCGCCACGCCGGTCCCTGACCAATCCGAAATCGGCCCTGCAGGAATGGGCGCTGGGGCAGGGCCGGCCGCTGCCGGCCTACCGCATCGTCGAACGCACGGGCTCGGATCACGCCCCGACCTTCACCGTCGAGGCCCGCGTCGACGGATATCCGCCCTTGACCGCGCAGGGCCGTTCGCGTCAGGACGCGGAGAAGGCGGCCGCCATCGGCCTGCTGCAGCGTGAAGGCGTGATTTGACCGACCCCCAAGAGCCCGGCGTGACCCAGCGAGCCGGCTTCGCCGCCATCATAGGCGCGCCCAATGCAGGCAAGTCCACGCTGGTCAACCGCCTGACCGGGACCAAGGTCTCGATCGTCACCCAGAAGGTCCAGACCACCCGCTTCCCCGTGCGCGGCATCGCCATGGAGGGCGACGCCCAGATCGTGCTGGTCGACACGCCGGGCATCTTCACGCCGCGCCGTCGGCTCGATCGGGCCATGGTCGCCTCGGCCTGGGGCGGAGCGGACGACGCCGACGTGGTCGTGCATCTGGTCGACGCCGCCTCGCACATCGCCGCCGAAGGCAAGGACGGCCAGGCCGCCGACCGGCGCTCGGCCGAGGACACGGAGACCATCATCGCTGCGCTGAAAGCCGCGGACAAACAGGTCATCCTGGCCCTGAACAAGATCGACGGCATGCGCCGCGACACCCTGCTGGCCCTGTCGCACGCCCTGTTCGAAACCGGCGTCTATTCCGAGGTCTATATGATCTCCGCGCTCAGCGGCGACGGCGTCGACGACCTGAAGCAGCGTCTCGCCCGCGCCATGCCTGTGGGGCCGTGGCTCTACCCCGAGGACCAGTCCGCGGATGTCCCGCTGCGGGTTCTGGCGGCCGAGATCACCCGCGAAAAGGTCTATCTGCGCGTCCACGAGGAGCTGCCCTATTCGGCGGCGGTCGAGACGACTTCGTTCGAAGACCGGCCCGACGGTTCGGCGCGCATCGAACAGACCATCTACGTCGAGCGCGAAAGCCAGCGCCCCATAGTGCTGGGCAAGGGCGGCCAGACCCTCAAATGGATCGGCCAGAAGGCTCGCGAGGAGCTGATCGAACTGCTCGACCGACAGGTGCACCTGTTCCTGACCGTCAAGGTCGATCCGAAATGGCAGGACAGCCGCGCCCTCTACGCCCAGTTCGGGCTGGATTACGACGTCTAGGCGGGTGTTCCACGTGCCCAGACAATCCGGCGGTCATCCCCGGCTGGCGATGGCCTTTCTTGCGCTGCTGTTGGTGCTCGCCGCGGCGCTGGTGGCCTGGGCCACGGTCCGGCCGCTGCCGGAAGCGCCGGCCCCCGAACCGTTGCCGCCGCGGCCTCCGCTGGCGGTCGTCGAAGACCTGCCGCAGCTGGGCGAACAGCTGGAGCGCTGGGGCGGTTCGGGCGCCTTCACCGGCGGCGTTCTGGTGGCGAAGGGCGACCAGATTCTGTTCCGCCAGGTCTATGGCTACGCGGACCGCAGCCTCGGCAAACCGCTGGCCCTGGACTCCCGGTTCCGCCTCGCCTCGGTCAGCAAACAGTTCACCGCCGCCGCCATCCTGCGGCTCCAGGACGACGAGGCGCTGTCGGTCGACGATCCGCTGTGCCGGTGGATCGATCCCTGTCCGGCCGCATGGGCGCCGATCCGGCTGCACCACCTGCTGGCGCATACTTCGGGCATCCCCGACCTGATGGCGCGCCCGGGCTGGGGCGTGCGCCGCGTCACCCCGGCCACGCCCGATGAATTGACTGCAGAATCAGCGGAATATGGGCTTCAGTTCCCACCCGGAACGAAGGTTCGCTACAATAATGCGGCCTATAACCTGCTCGGCCATGTGGTGCAGAAGGCCAGCGGCCTGCCGCTGGAAGACTACCTGCGCGACGCCTTCTTCGTGCCGCTGGGCATGGCCGACACCGGGTTCGAGGACGATCGGTCCGGCGTGGTCATGGGCTACGCCAATCTGGCCGGGGGGCCGACGCCTCAGCCGAACCACAACGTCAGCATCATCTTCGGGGCCGGGGCCCTGTATTCGACGCTGGACGACCTGCTGGTCTGGAACCGCGCGCTGCACGGCGGGACGCTGCTGAGTCCTGAAAGCTACCGGCGGATGATCGCCGACCACGCCCCGGCCGACACGCCGGACGAGCGCGGCAGGCCCCGCCGCGACTGGGGTTACGGCCTGTTCGTCAACAGCCTGGGCCGGCGGGTGCGGCCCGACTTCCTCGACCGCCAGATCTATCATACCGGCAGCTGGTCGGGCTTCCGCAACCTGGTCACCCACCAGCCCGAGGGCGATGTGACGGTGATCGTGCTGTCGAACAACTACCACCAGCGCGAGGCCGTCTTCCTGCTGTCGCAGCAGGGCATGGCCGAGGCGCTGGGGCGCGGGTTCCCGACCGCGATGGCGCGCTAGGCCCGGTCTTGCCGCGCCCAGCGTTCGCGTCGCGCCAACTCGGCCGGGCCGGGCGCGATCTCCCCGAACGTGCCGGTTCGCGGCGGCAGGTCCGTCCGGGCGTAGGTGCTGGCCGTTATGCCTGAGTCCGACTGCCGGGTTCCGGACAGGGTCCAGGTCCGGGGCGTCGAGCCGCCGTCGAACCACCGCTTGCCTCTGCCGAGGACGACCGGGAAGGTCAGCAGGGTCAGCTGGTCGATCAGATCGTGGGCCAGCAGGGCGTGGATCAGTTCGCTCGACCCCTGGATCAGCAGGTCGCGGCCATCCGTCGCCTTCAGCGCCCGCACCGCCCCGGCGAGATCGCCTTCGAGCCGGTGACTGCGGGCCCAGGTCAGCGGGGTTTCCGGGCCGGCGGCGACGAACTTGTCGACGGCGTTGAACGTCCGCCCGATCTCGTTGTCCATCTGCGGCCAGTAGGCGGCGAAGATCTCATAGGTCCGGCGGCCCAGCAGCAGGTCGTAGCCGTCGCCCATGGCCTCGTCC
>JAAXIW010000214.1:9255-14894 GCA_012270135.1 Brevundimonas sp.
GGACGAGGCCATGGGCGACGGCTACGACCTGCTGCTGGGCCGCCGGAGGCCTCGTCGAAGAAGGGCCACACCCAGCCGCCGAAGGCGAAGCCGCCGGTGGGATCCTCCTCGGGGCCGCCGGGCGCCTGGATGACCCCGTCGAGGGAGGTGAAGGTGGCGGTTCTGATCTTGCGCATGGTCCGGGTCCCGGCGGGGTCGCTCAGAAAAACCCGGGGGGCGTCGGGCGAGTCTGGTCGTCAAGGAACGGCAGGATCATCGCCGCCAGCAGCGCGGGATCGCCGAACACATCGATGTGCGAGGCGCCCGGCAGGATGGCCAGGCGCGCCGGCGGAGCCTCGGTCAGGAAGGGCTGGGACGCCCGCGCCGTGTCGCCGCCGCCGCGCAGCCGGTACAGCTCGATGGCGTGCTCCGGGCGGACGATGTCGTGGTCGCCGATGATGATCAAGGTGGGCGAGGTCAGGGCGCGGATGTCTTCAGCGGGCCAGTCCTGGCCCCTGTCCATGACCTTGATCTTGTCGACGACCGAGGCGAAGGCCTGTGGCGTCGGCGTAAGCCGCATGAACTCCCGCTCCATCGCCGAGCCGGCGAACACCTCGGGGGTGATCTGCGCCATCTGCTCCGAGAAGCCCGGCAGGTTGCCGGCCTCGTTGAAGCTGACCGAGGCGACGACCAGGTGATCGACCCGTTCGGGGTGGCGCAGGGCCAACTGCAGGGCGGCTCCGGCGCCCATCGAATATCCAAACACATCGGCCTTCGCGACGTCGGCGTCCGCCAGCACGGCCGCGGCGTCGTCGGCCAGCGTCTCATAGGTGATCGGACCCGGCAGATCGCCGGTGCGCCCGTGGCCGCGCTGGTCCACCACGATCATCGGGCGATCGGTGATCAGGTCGGTCAGGGGCTTCATTGCGTCCGACGACATGAAGGCGCCGTGCAGCACCAGCAGCGGCGTCCTGCCGGACCCCAGGTCGCCGTGGACGAAGTAGCGGACTTCGCCGTCCTCGACCGGGGCGGAGTCGGCCCGGGCGACCTGAACGCTCGCGACCGGCGCCGCGGGTTGCGTCTGCGCGGTGGCGGGCAGGGCGGTCGCCAGCGCGAGTGCGGCCGCGGCGGTCAACAAGGGCAGTCTCATTTCCGGCTCCTTTTCTGTCGAGGCCCGGACCCGCCGGGCCCGGGGCGGATCTGCAACGGGCACCGATGTTCGGGAATGGCGGCCGCGATCGTCACGACGCGAGCTTCCCGTCGGCCGCCGGGATGGTGTTGATCATCCACGGCACGCCGAATTTGTCGACGAGCGCGCCGAAGCCCGGGGACCAGAACGTGGCCTCGAACGGCATGACCGCCTTGCCGCCGTCCGACAGTTCGTCGAACCAGCGCCGGGCCTCGGCGGCGTCGCCGGTATGCAGGGTGACGTCGAAACCGTTCTTGGGCTTGTCGATGCCGGGCGCCCAGTCGACGTCCATGTCGGCCCCCATGATCGCCTGGTCGCCGACCTCCAGCCAGCCGTGCATCAGCCAGTCCCTGTACTTGGGATCGCTGATCGGCATGTCCGGGGGGGCGTCGCCATAGGTCATGGCTGCGGTGATTTTCCCGCCGAGGACCTTCGCGTAGAACTCAAACGCTTCGCGGCACTGTCCGCGGAAGCTGAGGCTGGTCACGATCTTCATGGTTGTCGTTCCTCAAGAAGGTTGAAAACGGACGCGTACTATCCGGGGGAAGGAGGGGCGGGCGTCAGGACGCTCCGCCCGCCGCCAGGAAGGCCTGCAGCCGATCGAAGGTGCTGGTCCAGCCGTGTTCGTGACCGGTCAGGCTCTGTTCCGACTTCAGGCCCTCATGGGTGAAGTCCATCAGGGTGCCTCCGCCGGGGGCGTCGCTCAGCACCACCGTCACCAGGGTGTCGACCGGAGGGCCGTCCTCGTGCGACTCGTCCCATTTGAAGGTGAAGACCAGCCGTTCCTCCGGCACGATCTCGCGGTAGACCCCGCCCTGCCACAGCTCCTCGCCGGTCTCGGGCGAACGCAGACAGGCCCGCCAGGCCCCGCCGACGCGGAAATCACCCGTGCCGGCCACCATCGGCCATTCGACCGGACCCATCCACAGAACCCGGATTTCCGGGCTGGTCCACGCCCGCCACACCAGCGTCCGCGGGGCATCGAAGACGCGCTGCATGTGCAGGGTGGGGCGAAGGGCGACGTCTTCAATCACGGTCATCGGCTGTCTCTGTGGGTGGGTCCGGTCGCGGCCGGGGAGGCTCAGTTGGTTTTCAGCAGCTCGGCCAGCTGGTCGGCGCACTGGCCCCAGCCTTCATGGAAGCCCATGGCCTCGTGCTGTTTCATCGTCTCGGCGCTCCAGTGGCGCGCCGTGGCGACGTAGTCGGTCCGGCCGTCTTCGCGCGGGGTAAGCTCGACCGTGCCGACCATGAAGGGCTGGCCGGCGGGCTCCCAGTCCGGGGTCAGGGCGTCGGTCGTGATCCAGCGGCGGCCGGGCTCGGCGGCCAGGAACACCCCGCTGTTGGGGAAGCGCTCGCCGTCCGGACCGTGCATGACGAAGTTGAACACGCCGCCCGGGCGGGGATCGACCTGCACGTCCGAGATGGTCCACGGCTTCGGGGCGAACCACTGCTGGAGCAGCTCGGGCGTCATCCACGCCTTCCAGATCTGCTCCGGCGTGGCGTCGAGCACGCGGCGCAGGGTCAACACGTGCTGATGCGCCGCGCCGTCGGTGTGGCAGGGATTGTTTTCAGTTTCTTGGGCCACGGTCGTCTCCTTTTTGAATCTTCTTCAGGTACGCATCCAGGCGATCGAAGCTGGCGTCCCAGTAGCGGCGGTAGTGTTCCAGCCATTCGGCGACGCCCTTGAGGCCCATCGGCTCGAGCCGGGCGGGGCGCCACTGCGCCTCGCGGCCCCGGCTGATCAGCCCGGCCTTTTCCAGCACCTTCAGATGTTTCGACACGGCCGGCAGGCTCATGTCGAAAGGCTCGGCCAGGTCGTTGACGCTGGCTTCGCCCTCGCACAGCCGCGCCAGTATGGCCCGACGGGTCGGGTCGGCGAGGGCGGCGAACTTGGCGCTGAGGGGATCGGTCTGCATGGCTCCGCTTCTTATCTAACTGACAGGTTAAATGGCGCGGCCCGGGCAGGTTGTCAACCGTTCGGTTAAATAAAAGCGCGGAACGTCTCTGCGGCGGCGGTGGTTGGATCCTCTCAACCGCGAGCGAGACCGATGAAAGCCCTGATCCTGAACTGCACCCTCAAACCGTCGCCCGAGACTTCCAGCACCGAGGCGCTGGCCAAGGTCGTCATGGCCGAGCTGGAGAAGGGCGGGGCGGAGACCGAACTGGTCCGGCTGGTCGATCTCAACCTCAAGCCCGGGGTGAGGACCGACGAAGGCGAGGGCGACGACTGGCCCGCCGTGCATGCAAGGCTGATGGCGGCGGACATCCTGATCATGGCCACGCCGACGTGGCTGGGGCAGATGTCCAGCGTTTGCCTGCGCGCCCTCGAGCGTATGGACGCCCTGTTCTCCGAGACCGACGACAGCGGCCGCCCGGTCGCCTTCGGCAAGGTCGCCGGCGTGGTCATCACCGGCAATGAGGACGGCGCCCACCACATCGTGGCCACGGTCTGCCAGGGTCTGATCGACATGGGCTTCACCATCCCGGGCCAGAGCTGGACCTACTGGCACCTCGGGCCCGGCCCGGGCCCGGACTATGTCGAGACCGACAAGGGTCATGACTATTCCGATCGCGTCGGCCGCAACGCCGCCCGCAACCTGCTGGCGC
Source organism: Brevundimonas sp. (assembly GCA_012270135.1). GTDB lineage: Bacteria > Pseudomonadota > Alphaproteobacteria > Caulobacterales > Caulobacteraceae > Brevundimonas. The sequence continues at coordinate 13,031 of JAAXIW010000214.1, forward strand.
TCGCCGGGATCCTGAAGCCGGAGACCTATCCGGTCCCCGAAAGCGGGGACTGACGCGCCTTTCCGTTGGGCGATCCGGCGAGCCGGGTTAGTCTCGGCGCATGATCGCGCCCCTCCTCGCCCTCGCCCTGGCGCTTCAGACGCCGGCTGTCGCATCCGATCCCGCCGTTGGGGAGGTCGCGGCCGTTCTGGACCGGCTCAACGCCGCCTCCACGGCCGCCGACGGGCCAGCCTATTTCGGCCTGTTCACGCCAGACGCACGGTTCGTCGGCACCGACGCATCCGAGCACTGGAGCCTGACCGAGTTCCGCGCCTTCGCGGAACCGCATTTCGCGCGCGGGAACGGCTGGTCCTATCCGGCCACCGAACGGACGATCACCATCGCCCCGATCGACTGCCGCTGCATCGCCTGGTTCGAGGAAAAGCTGATCAACGATTCCTACGGCGTCACGCGTGGCTCCGGCGTCCTGCGCCTCACCGACGAGGGCTGGAGGATCGAACAGTATGTTCTCAGCTTCGCCGTTCCCAACGACCGGGCGCGCGCGGTCGTGGAGACGATCGCCGCCGGCGAGTGAGGCGGTTCACTCACCCCGTATCGACATCTCGATGACCCGGTCGATGCCGGCGTTGGTTTCGGCGTCGAGGGTGGCGATCTCACTGTAGAGGCGGTCGTGTTCGGCCGAGGCCTTTCTCCGGTCGCTCCCGATCCGCCGCAGCTGATTGAGCAGGGGCCGGCTGTCCACCGTCCCGCCGCCATAGGCGTTGGGCCGCCAGCGGCCGCGATTGGCGTAGAGCACGTCCACCTCCTCCTCGCTGAGGGCGATGATCCGCTCGTGGACGGCCCAGACCTTGTCCATCAGGGCCTTGCGGGTCACCTGCGCCGTGTCGAACCGTTCCAGGACCGCCTCGCGCTGCGACTCGCGGACGATGACCCCGGCGAGGGCGGCCCGCGCTTCGGCCTGGCCCTTGTCGTAGTCTACCCGGGCGGAGGCGAGCAGGTCCCGGTGACCGGCGATGGCCTTGCGCGCCTGGGCGACCCCGTCCGACGAGCGCAGGATCGAAACGCCATAGCCCTGATGCCGCGCCAGCAGGTGCATCCGGCGGTAGAAGTCGTTTTCGGACCGGCGCGACGCGATCCGCGCCTCCGCCACCGCCGCCTTGAGCCGGATTTCGTAGCCGATGCGGTCGGCCTCCATCCCCTTGGCGACGCTCATCGGCGCCGCGCCGACCGCCGCGGCCGCCATCAGCCAGATGCTCCACTTCAAGGCGCCCTGACGCCCGGCGGGCGACAGATAGGCGCCGTTGAGCAGCGCGCCGACCCCCGCTCCGATGGCCAGGGCCGGGATGACGATGTTGGACAGGGTCTTGACCCAGACGATGGCGCGTCCGCCCGACGTGCCGTCGCCGAGCAGGACCCCGCTGGCGTAGAGGCTGACCAGCACCCCGCCGGCGACAGCGAGCGCCAGGGCGGCGGCGAGAAACGGCCACGGCGGCGCCTTCGACTGCCACGAGGCCCGTCGACGGCTGGTGAATTTGTCCATGAACGCCCCCCGGCGCGAAACGCGAACGATGGCGGACGCTAACGCAACGGTTGGCGCAGGCGCAAGGCGGCTGGCGCGGCGGGCGCCGGATGGCTAGGTCTGACCGGATGGATTTCACCGACGACGCCTATGTCCTCTCGGCCCGCGCCCATGGCGATACGGGCGTGGTGGTCGAACTGCTGACGGAGAGCCACGGTCGCCGGGCCGCCTATGTGGCCGGGGGGGCGTCGCGGCGGATGAAGCCCTTCCTGCAGGCCGGCGCCCGTGTCGTCGCCGACTATCGCGCCCGCACCGCCGATCATCTCGGCTCGGCGCGGCTGGAGC
>JAAXIW010000163.1 GCA_012270135.1 Brevundimonas sp.
ACGCCCTCGGCCCCGGCGCGGAGCCCGCTTGCCGTCCCCCCCGTCGCGTCCGCCCGGGGCCCGATGACGACGCCCGCGCCCGCCGCCGCCGAGAGAGAGCCGCTCCGCCCGCTGCTGGCCCGCATCTGGCGCGACTATCTCTCCCACCACCGGACGCCGCTGTTCCTGTCGATCCTCTGCGCCGCCGTGGTCGGCGTCATGGCCGCCACCGTGCTGCAGCTGCTCGAGCCGGCCATCGACGGCCTGTTCCTCGGCCGCCCCGTGACCATCTGGGGCGTCGTCACCGTGCCGCCGGGTCAGGCCCTGGTCGCCATCCCCCTGATCATCATCGGCGCTGGCCTGATCTGGACCGCCGCCGCCCTCGGCCAGGCGGCGCTGGTCAACCGGCTCGGCCACGGCATCGTCGGCGACATTCAAATCAAGCTGTTCGGCTCCATGATCCGCGCCGACCTCGCCCGGCTGCGCAGCCAGCATTCCGGCGGCTTCGTCTCCTCGGTGCTGTTCGACGCCAATCTGGTGCGCGAGGCCTTCACCCAGGGGGTGGTCAACTACACCCAGCACGCCCTGACCCTGTTCGCCGTCCTGGCCTATATGGGGTGGATTGACTGGCGGCTGACCCTGATCGTCCTGCTCGGCGCGCCGCTGATCGCCTTCGTCATCCGCCGCTTCGGCAAGCGCATGCGCAAGGCCACCACCGGGGCCATGGTCGAGACCTCCAACCTCTCCACCGCCCTGATGGAGAACCTCGACGGCGTCCGCCTGATCAAGATCGAGAACCGCGAGGCCGCCGAGGAGGCCCGCGTCGGCGAGGTCGTGCACCGCCGCCAGCGCCACGTCATCAAGTCCGCCGACAGCCGCGCCTTCGCCGGACCGCTGAGCAATCTGGTGGCCATGTTCGTGGTCGCCACCGTCATGGCCTACGCCGGCTGGCGCGCCCGCGACGGAGCCATGAGCGTCGGCGCCTTCGCGGCCTACATCGGCCTGCTGATGGCCGCCGGCCAGTCGCTGCGTCAGGTCACCAACCTGCAGACGGTGATGGCCGAGGGCCTGACCGCCGCCCGCCGCCTGTTCGGCGCCCTCGACATCCAGCCCGAGATCCGCGAGGCCCCCGACGCCGCCGCCCTGCCCGAGGGCCCCGTCACCGTCGCGCTCGACAAGGTCAGCTTCGCCTACGCCCCGGCCGCCCAGGGCGGCGCCCCGACCCTTTCCGACGTCTCCCTGACCGTCGCCCCGGGCGAGACGGTCGCCCTCGTCGGCCCGTCGGGCGGCGGCAAGAGCACCATACTCAGCCTGCTGCCGCGCTTCTACGACGTCACCGCCGGCGCCGTGACCGTCAACGGCCGCGACGTGCGCGAGCTCAGACTGCACGACCTGCGCTCGAAGATCGCCCTCGTCACCCAGGAGCCCTTCCTGTTCGACGACACCCTCGCCGCCAACATCGCCTACGGCCGTCCTGGCGCCTCGCAGGCCGAGATCGAGGCCGCCGCCGCCGCCGCCGCCGCCCACGACTTCATCGCCGCCCTGCCCGACGGCTACGCCACCCGTGCCGGCGAGGCCGGCCTGCGCCTCTCCGGCGGCCAGCGCCAGCGCATCGCCATCGCCCGCGCCTTTCTCAAGGACGCCCCCATCCTCCTCCTCGACGAGGCCCCCTCCGCCCTCGACACCGAGAGCGAGGCCCTCGTCCAGACGGCGCTCGAACGGCTGATGGAGGGTCGCGCGACCCTGATGATCGCCCACCGCCTGTCCACCGTCCGCAACGCCGACCGCATCTATGTCGTCGAGGCCGGCCGCATCGTCGAGACCGGTTCCCACGCCGCCCTGGTCAGGAAGGGCGGCCTCTACGCCCGGCTCGCGAAACAGCAGTCCCTGGACGGCGAGCCCGTCACGGTCGCGACGGTCGCATGAGACCCCTGCGCAACCCGGTCATCCAGTCGGTCCTGGCCTCGCTCATGGCCGCCTGGCTGCGCTTCTGCTACGCCTCGATCCGCTGGGAGCACCGCAACCGCGAACTGGCCGAGACCGTCTGGGATCGGGGCGGCGGCGTCCTGACGGTGTTCTGGCACTCCCGCACCTCCCTCGCCCCCGCCTGCTGGCCGCTCGACCGCGCCCAACCGGTCAAGGGCGTGATCTCGCGCAGCGCCGACGGCGAATTCCTCGCCAAGGCGGTCGCGCGCCTCGGCATCCCGGCGGTGCGCGGCTCCTCCGCCAACAGGGACAAGGGCGAGGTCGACAAGGGCGGAACCCGGGCCCTGCGCGACGGCCTGCGCCAGCTCAAGGTCGGCGGGCTCGCCATCACGCCCGACGGCCCGCGCGGCCCGGTACGCAGCATGGCCGAAGGCCTGCCGGTGATGGCGAAGCTGTCCAGGGCGCCCGTCCTGTTCGTCGGCCTGTCCTGCAAGCCGGCGATCCGCCTGAACAATTGGGACCGGACCCTGATCCCCCTTCCCTTCGGCAGGGGTGCCATAGTCTGGGACCGCGCCGAATTCCCCGAAGGCGCGGAACCGGCGGACGTCGTCGCCGACTGGACCGCGCGCATCACCGCCGTCGAGGCCGAGGCCGACGCCCTGACCGGGCTGGAGCGCGTCTGACGTGAGCCCCGCCCTGATCGCATACCGGCTCCTGACCCGCCTGCTCGAGCCGCTGGCTCCCCGCCTGCTCGACGCCCGCGCCAAACAGGGCAAGGAAGACCCGGCCCGGGTCGATGAACGCCTCGGCCTCGCTTCCGCCGCCCGCCCGGCCGGGGACCTGGTCTGGCTGCACGGCGTCAGCGTCGGCGAGACCCTGTCCCTCCTGCCGGTCGTCGAGCGGCTCCGCGCCAAACGCCCCGATCTGACCGTGCTGGTCACCTCCGGCACCCTGACCTCGGCGACCCTGCTGGCGAAGCGGCTGCCGACCGGCGTCATCCACCAGGTCGCCCCCGTGGACACGCCCGGCG
>JAAXIW010000332.1 GCA_012270135.1 Brevundimonas sp.
GGTGACTACGGCGGCTGGTTCTGCCCCTGCCACGGTTCGCACTACGACACCTCGGGTCGCATCCGGAAAGGTCCGGCGCCGATCAACCTGGTTGTGCCGACCTATGAATATGTGTCCGACACCCGCGTGAAAATCGGCTGAGGACGGGCAAGAGAACGATGAGCGATCACGAATCCACCTACGTCCCCAAGACCGGCATCGAGAAGTGGTTTGACAGCCGCCTGCCGATCATCCGCTTCGGCGCCGACTACATGTCGCTGCCGACTCCGAAGAACCTCAACTACTGGTGGACCTTCGGCGGAATCCTGGCTCTCTGCCTGGTCATCCAGATCGCCACCGGCGTGATCCTGGCCATGCACTATGTGCCCAACACCGAACTGGCCTTCGCCTCGGTCGAGCGCATCATGCGCGACGTCAACGGCGGCGACATCATCCGCTACACCCACGCCAACGGGGCCTCGATGTTCTTCATCGCGGTCTATCTGCACATGCTGCGCGGGCTGTACTACGGCTCGTACAAGGCGCCGCGCGAGATGATCTGGATCATCGGCTGCGTGATCTTCTTCCTGATGATCGCCACCGCCTTCCTCGGCTACGTCCTGCCGTGGGGCCAGATGTCCTTCTGGGGCGCGGAGGTGATCACCAATCTGATCGGGGCGGTCCCGATCGTCGGCGAGCCGATCCTGATCTGGCTGCGCGGCGGCCCGGCCATCGACAACGCCACGCTGAACCGCTTCTTCTCGCTGCACTACCTGCTGCCGTTCGTCATCGCCGGCTGCGTGGTGCTGCACCTTTGGGCCCTGCACCACGCCGGTCAGAACAACCCGGTCGGCATCCTGATCCCTAAGGACCGGCAGAAGAAGGACACGGTGCCGTTCCACCCGTATTTCACGGTCAAGGACGGCTTTGCGATCATCCTGTTCCTGATCATGTTCGCCTGGTTCGTCTTCTTCATGCCGAACGCCCTGGGCCACGCCGACAACTACATCCCGGCCAACGCCCTGCAGACCCCGGCGCACATCGTGCCCGAGTGGTACATGCTGCCCTTCTACGCGATCCTGCGCGCCATCCCCGACAAGTTCGGCGGCGTGGTGGCCATGTTCGCGGCGATCGGCGTGCTGTTCATCCTGCCGTGGCTGGATACGTCCAAGGTGCGCTCGATGCGCTACCGCCCGACGATGCGGACCTTCTTCATCATCTTCGTGCTGGTCGGCATGGGCCTCGGCTGGTGCGGCGCCCAGCTGCCGGACGCGCAGGTGGTGCCGGGCATGCCCAGCTTCACCCTCTTCGACGGCCAGCTGAACAGCTATCTGTGGCTGACCCGCCTGCTCACGGCCTATTACTTCCTGTTCTTCCTCGTGCTGATGCCCATCGTCGGCCTGCGCGAGACCCCGAGGGCCATCCCGGCGACCATTTCCGAACCGGTCCTGCCCACGGCCGACGCCCCGCTCGGCGCCGCGTCTTCCGAGCAGAAGGGCTGAGACAGACCATGACCCTCAAGACTTCGATGCGTTCGATGAAAAAGACCCTGGCCCTGATCGTCGTCGCAGCCGGCCTGGCCGTCTCGGCCCAGCCCGCGCTCGCCGAGGGCGGCTCCAAGCACCCGCGCAGCGGTGGCTTCAGCTTCGAGGGGCCGTTCGGGACCTTCGACCAGGCCCAGCTTCAGCGCGGCTACAAGGTCTACCGCGAGGTCTGCGCCTCCTGCCACGGCATGGACCTGATGTATTTCCGCACCCTGGCCGAGCCGGGCGGACCCTTCTACGATCCGCACCAGGCCAATCCGGCCGAGAACCGTTTCGTCAAGGTGCTGGCCGCCGAGGCGCAGGTGCCGGACATCGACAGCGAGACCGGCGAGGCGATCATGCGCGACGCCGTTCCGGCCGACCGCTTCCCCAACCCCTATCCGAACGCCACGGCCGCGGCTGCGGGCAACGGCGGGGCCATGCCGCCGGACCTTTCGGTCATGGCCAAGGCGCGCCACGACGGGGCCAACTACATCTACTCCCTGCTGTCGGGCTATGTGGCGCCGCCGGCCGGGCTGAATGTCGGTCCTGGCCAGTACTACAACCCCTACATGGCTGGCGACCTGAGTTCCTACTGGAGCGGCGACGCGCATCACGTGCCCCCGGGCGGTTTCATCGCCATGCCGCCGCCGCTGCAGAACGGCCAGGTGACCTACGACGACGACGCGCCGGAAACGGTCGACCAGTATGCGAAGGACGTCGCCGCCTTCATCGCCTGGGCCTCGGATCCGAAGCAGGTCCAGCGCAAGCAGTCGGGCCTGGGCGTGCTGATCTTCCTGTTCCTGTTCGCCGGCGTGACCTACGTCAGCTACCGCCGCATCTGGAAGGGCGTCGCCCACTAGCGACCGTATCGAAGCCGAATGAACGACCCGCCGGGGCCTCAGCGCCGGCGGGTTTCTCATGCGCGCCACACCTCCAAAGAACGGAGCATTGCGAATTATCGTCAAGTGCTTTATTATCTAAAGCATAAAGGAGGTGCTGTCATGAAATCCATGTCTTTGATGGTCGTCGCCGCCGCCTTCCTGATCTCGGCGCCGGTCGTCGCGCAGGTTCCCGTTCAACCGGCCGGGACGGCCGCCCAGCGGGAGGCCTTGGCGTCGCTGGACATTCTCAACGGAGAGTGGCGCGGCCAGGCGGTGGTCCATGGACCGGGCGGGACCGAGACCCTGACGCAGACCGAACGGGTGGGCTCGCTCCTGGGCGGCTCGATCAAGGTCATCGAGGGGCGGGGCTACGCCGCCGACGGCTCCACGGTTTTCAACGCCATGGCCGTGCTGTCATGGGACGAACGCGAGGGGCGCTACCGCTTCCGCTCGTGGGCCAACGGCTTCTCAGGCGACTATCGCTTCGAACGCACAGAGGACGGTTTCCGCTGGGAGACGCCGGCCGGGCCGAACGCCCGGATCGAATATGTCGCCACCGTTCGCGACGGGACCTGGCACGAGGTCGGGACCTTCTACATGGAAGGCCAGCCCCCCCGTCAGATGATCGAGATGCGCCTGACCCGGATCGGCGACACGGACTGGCCGGCGAGCGAGGCCGTGCCGACGCGCTGACGCAGGCTCCCGCATCGACAGTCCTGGACAGACGCCCTAGGGTCCGCGCCTGTTTCAAGGCTGAGGGTGACCTGTCCATGCGTCTTCTTTCGACCGCCGCCGCGCTTTCCGCCGGCGCCCTGATCTCCGCCTGTGCGAGCATGGGGGGCGAGGCTTCGGCTCCCATCGGCTTCGACGCCGCCCGACTCGCAGAGCACGCACGGGTGCTGTCGGACGACAGCTTCCAGGGGCGCGGCATCGCCACGCCGGGCGAGGAGATGACGGTCCGTTATCTGACCGAGCAATACGCCGCGGCGGGCTTCGAGCCGGGCGGCGAGAACGGCGGCTGGACCCAGGATGTGACGCTGAACCGGTTCACTGTTTCGGACGCGCAGGCGGCCTTCAAGGTCGATGGCGAGACAATGCCTTTGACCCCGGGACAGGAGATCGTGATCTCCACCCGGCTGCCGGGCCGGCACGTGATGCTCACCGACGCGCCGCTGGTCTTCGTCGGCTACGGGATCAAGGCGCCCGAACGGAACTGGGACGACTTCAAGGATGTCGACGTGCGCGGCAAGGTCCTCGTCGTGCTGGTCAATGACGCCGACTTCGAACAGCCGGAGCTGAACACCTTCAACGGCCCGGCGATGACCTACTACGGCCGCTGGACCTACAAGTACGAAGAGGCGGCGCGCCAGGGCGCTGCAGGCGTCATCATCGTCCACGAGACCGCGCCGGCGTCCTACGGCTGGGCCACGGTGGCCAATAGCTGGACCGGGCCCCAGTTCGACATCGTGCGCCAGAACGCCGCGGCCGAACGGGTCAAGCTGGAGAGCTGGATCCAGCGCGACGTCGCCGTCGACCTGTTCCGCAAGGCGGGCCTCGATTTCGACGCCCTGAAAACCCAGGCGCGCAGCCGCGACTTTCGGCCCGTGACCCTTCCGGGGGCGACCTTCAGCGGCATGTTCGACGTCGCGACCAATCAGATCACGACGCAGAACGTCCTTGCCCGTCTGCCGGGCACGACCCATCCGGACGAGACCATTCTCTACACCGCCCACTGGGACCACATCGGCGTAGGCGAGCCCGACGCCAACGGCGACGCCATCTTCAACGGCGCGGTCGACAACGCCACCGGCACCGCCGCCCTGCTGGAGCTGGCCCGGGTCTGGGCCGCCGGCCCGCGTCCGGAACGGTCCATTGTGATGATCAGCTTCACTGCCGAGGAGAGCGGCCTGCTGGGATCGGAATACTATGCCGCCAATCCGGTCTGGCCGCTCGAGAAGACGGTGGCCGGCTTCAACATGGACGCCATGAACGTCTATGGCCGCGTCGCCGATCTGGGGGTCGTCGGCTATGGCCAGTCGGAGCTGGACGAATTGTTGGCCGCCGCTGCCGCCCGTCAGGGACGCACCATCGCCCCCGACGCCAACCCGGCCGCGGGCAGCTATTTCCGCAGCGACCACTTCCCGCTGGCCAAGCGCGGCGTGCCCATGGCCTACGCCGAGGGCAGTGGCGAATTCCGTGACGCCCCGATCGAGCCGCGCGAGGCCGCCCGCGACGAGTACGGCGCCAAACGCTACCATCAGGCCGACGACGAATGGTCGGCCGACTGGGACCTGAGGGGCCAGATCGAGGACATGGAAGTGGCGTTGTGGATCGGTCGCGACCTGGCCAACAGCCGCGTCTGGCCGGGCTGGAAGCCGGGGTCGGAGTTCGGGCCGGCGCGGGCCGCCAGCGCCGCCGTGCGCGACTGAGCCGCCGGCCCCGGACATGACGAAAACTTAACGGGCGGTCTCCCGGGGCCGCCCTAGAGTGCGCCCACAATCGGGATGGAGCCTTCCTACATGTTTCGCGCATTCACCAGCGGCGTCGCCGCCGCCGCGCTGCTGTTCTCCGCCGGCTCGGCGCTGTCGCAGGACTTTTCGGCCGACCGGATCAGCAGCGACATCCGCACCATCAGCGCCGACGAATTTCAGGGCCGTTATCCCGGCACCGATGGAGAGCGGATGACGCTGGCCTGGCTGCAGGCGCAGTACGAGGCGATGGGGCTTCAGCCTGGCGGTCCGAACGGCCAGTGGCTTCAGCCTGTGCACCTGAAGCGGTTCACCCCGGTCGAGGGCGCCGCCAGCGCCAGCTGGACCGGTCCCGACGGCGTCAGCCATCCGCTGGCTGTCGGCAGCGACGTCACCCTGCGCGCCGTCAGCAACGATGGGCGAGCGTCGATCAGCAACGCCCCGCTGGTCTTCGCCGGTTACGGCATCACCGCGCCTGAGCGGAACTGGGACGACTACGGCGACATCGACGTGCGCGGCAAGGTCGTGATCGTGATGGGCGGCGAGCCGGAGGGCGAGCTGTTCAACGGAGAGTACAGCACCAACTACGAGTCGGGCGCCTACAAGGCCGACGAGGCCTTCCGCCGCGGCGCCGTGGGCATCGTCACCTTGGTGCCGCAACCGGCGGACTCGCCGATGTGGCAACGGGCGGCGCGGTTCTCCAATCGCACCCGGACGCTGACGCCCGGCGCCGCCGATCTCGAATTCTCGATGGGCATCAACCACGACGTTGCCGCGCAGTGGGCCGCCGCCGCCGGCCTCGACGTCACCGCCCTTGGCCGCATCGGCTCCGGAGCCTTCAAGGCTGTGCCGCTGAACGGCGTCACCCTGTCGGTCGAGGCGGTCGAGACCAGCGAGACGCTCGTCACCCACAACTTGCTGGCCCGCATTCCTGGGACCGAACGGCCGGACGAGACCATCGTCTATTCGGCGCATTGGGACCATGTCGGCGGCGAGGCACAGCATCCGGAAACGCCCGGCGACGACAAGATCTTCAACGGCGCCTGGGACAACGCCTCCGGCACCGCCGCGGTGGTCGAGATGGCGCGCCAGATCAGCCGGGCCCGGCGGCCCGAGCGCTCGATCGTCTTCGCCCACATGGCGGCCGAGGAGATGGGCCTGATGGGCGCCTACGGCTACGCCGCCGATCCGGTCTGGCCGCTGGAGACAACGGTCGCCGACATCAACATTGACATGCTGCCGCTGTCGGGCCCGACCCGGGATATCCCGATCTTCGGCAAGGGGCAGAACGACCTGGAAGACCGGCTGCAGGCGCTGGCCGAGCCGCTGGGCCGCTACGTCTCGGACGACGGCATGCCGGAGCAGGGCTTCTACTACCGCTCCGACCACTTCCCCTTCGCCCGGGCGGGCGTGCCGGCGATCATGCCGTGGCACGGCTGGGACTGGGTCGAGGGCGGCCGGGAAGCCGGCGAGGCGGCGTGGCGCGCCAAGTTCGCCGCCGACTACCACAAGCCCTCGGACGAATGGTCGGAGGACTGGGACCTGACCTCGGCGACCGAGAACCTGACCCTGCTGTATCACCTCGGTCTGGACCTCGCGAACAGCGAGGACTGGCCGGGCTGGAAGCCGACGTCGGAGTTCGCCCAGGTGCGCGCCCGCTCGGACGCGGCGCGCCAGTGACGGCGACGATACGGCCCCTGACCGGCGACGGCTCGCCGCCGGTCGAGGGCTCGTATCCTCAGGCCGTCGAGGTGACCAGGCCGGAGCGCTGGCTTTACCTTTCCGGCCAGATTCCGGTCGCGCCGGACGGCTCGCTGGCTGCCGACTTCACTGGCCAGTGCGATCAGGTCTGGGACAATATCGAGACCCAGCTGGCCGCTGCAGGGATGTCGCTGGACAACCTGGTCAAGGTGACGACCTTCCTGTCGGACCGGCGGTTCGCGCTGGAGAACCGCGAAGTCCGGGTGCGGCGGCTGGCCGGGCGGCAGCCCGCCCTGACCGTGATCCTCACCGGCATCTTCGACGAGGCCTGGCTGGTCGAGATCGAGGCGGTGGCGGCGGCGTAACGTCGCCTTGCCTCCGGTCGCGGCGCGCCGCACGGTCGGCGCATGAGCCGCTGGTCGCCACAGCCCCTTCCGAGGTGACACACCCATGAAAGTGCTGGTGATCGGGGCGGGCGGAGTGTTCGGGTCGCGGCTGGCCGAGGGGCTGCTTCGGCACGGCTTCGGCGTGGTCGCGGCGGGACGGGACCGGCGGCGAGCGGAGGCGGTGGCGGCCCGGCTGCGGACGGCGTTTCCTGACGGGCGGATCGAGGCGGCGGCGCTGGATACGGAGACCCTGACGGCGGCGGATCTGCGGGCGACGGGAGCGGCCATCGTCGCCGACGCCGCCGGACCGTTTCAGGGGGCGGAGCCGAACACGGCGCAGGCCGCCATCGCCGCCGGGCTGCACTATGTCGATCTGGCTGACGGACGGGATTTCGTGGCGGCGTTTCCGGAGTTGGACAGGGCGGCCAAGGCGGCGCGCGTCGTCGCCCTGACCGGATGCAGTTCGACGCCGGCCCTGTCGAACGCCGTGCTGGACCGCCTGACAGAGGGCTGGCGCGAGGTGGTCGCGGTCGAGGCGGCGATCTCGCCGGGCGCGCGCGCGCCGCGCGGCCTGTCCGTGATGCAGGCCATCCTGTCGTGGCTCGGGCGACCGGTGCGGGTCTTCGAAGTCGGGCGCTGGACGCCGCGGCCGGGCTGGAGCGGCCTGTATCGCCGCGACTTCGGACAGGCGGGGCGACGGCGGGTGTCGCTGTGCGACACGCCGGATCTGGACCTGTTCCCGGCCCGGTTCCGGCCGCGCGAGCGGGCGCTGTTTCTGGCCGGCCTGGAGCCATGGCCGGCGCATGTCGGAGCTTGGGTGCTGGCCCGGCTGGTCGAGGAGCTGCGCTTCGATCCGGTTCCGCTGGCGGGCCTGCTGCTGCAGGTATCGTCGTGGTTCGCCGTGGCCGGTTCGGACCGGGGGGCAATGCGGGTCGAGGCGGGCGGCGTCGACGCCGAGGGCCGGACGAGGCGGGCCGTCTGGCGGCTGGTCGCCGAGCCCGGCGAGGGTCCGGTGACGCCCAGCTTGCCGGCGCTGGCGGCGATCCGGGCCATCGCCGGGGGACGGATCGCGCCCGGCGCGCGGGCCTGCGTCGGCGTGCTGACGCTGGACGATATCGTCGCCGAGATGGCCCCGCACGGCCTCACGACGGAGACGATGGTCGAGCGCGACGAACCCTAGGGCGCGACCGTCGCCCGGCCGATCAGATCACGGGCCCGGTCGATGGCCGCTTCCGTGGTCAGCCGCCCTTGCTGCACATCGACGGCCCAGTCCATCAGGGCCTTGCCGGTGACGGCACCGCGGTTGGCTTCTTCCTCGAGGTAGAGGCCGCCGGAGGCGACGACGCGTTCCTCCCAGGCGGCGCGGACGCCGGCCCAGTAGTCCTTCGTCGCCGACCAGTAGTCGTCGCCGGGTTTCGGGTCGTAGTTGTCGACCTTGCGATAGGTGTTGATGACGTCTTCCTGGACGATGGCCGACAGATCGGCGTCGTCGCCCTCGGAGGGGCCCATTTTCACGTTGTCCTGCAGGTGGACCCAGCCGGCCGGGGTCAGAGCGTGGCGGTTGGTCCCCAGATAGCGGTCGTAGATGGGGTCGCGCACCGCGTCGCGGCGGGCCAGCGGACGCCAGGTCGGAGCGCTGGCCCATTCGGCCACGCCATGGCTGTAGTCCCAGCGGCCGACGCCGCCATACCGGGGGGAGTCGTCGGTCTGCCAGACGGTCTGCGCCCAGGCGCCGCGCCGCTGGTCCTCCGACACCGGGGTGAGGGTCCAGCGGTTGGGCCCGGCGTAGGTCAGCACCGTCTCCGGCTGATAGACCCAGTCCTGCCGCCAGTGCTTGATGATGTGCACATTGCCGTTGTCATCGCCCATGACCAGGATGTGCTGCAGGCTGATGCGATCGCCGTCGTCGTAGACGACCCGGACGATTTCGTCGCCGGCCGACAGTTTTTCTTCCAGCGGCTGGTAGCCTTCCCGGAAGCTGACGTTCTCGCGCATGTCGAAACGGACCCGCCACTGGCCGGCCTGGGCGAGGATCGACTGGCGGTCGCGTTCGAACTGCGACGCGGGCTCCTCGGCCGGGGCGAGGGCGGCGGGAGTCTGGGCCAGGGCCGGCTGGGCGATCAGCAGGGCGGCGGCGGCGGCGAGCAGGGCGCGGTTCATGGTCTTGTCCATAATGCGAGTCATTATCGTTATCGTCCGGACGGTTCAGTAGCGCAAGGCGAGCGACAGGCCGACATTGCGGCCGGGCTGGGTGTAGGCGTCGAGAACGGCCGAGGACGCCGCGACGCCGCGAACGTCGCTCCACCAGCTGTAGGTCTCGTCGAAGACATTGAAGACGCCGGCGCGGGCCGTCACCCGGTCGTTGACGTTCCAGTATGCCGTCAGGTCCAGCAGGGCGAAGTCGTCTCCCACGGCGCAGCCCAGCGCCGGGTCAGGATCGAAGCAGGAGAGGCCGTCGGTGTCGGCCGCGTCCTTCGCTTGCGACAAGGTGACGATGGCCTGACCTCCGAAGCGTCCGGCGGGATCGTCATAGCCGAGACCGAAGACGGCCTTGACCGGATCGATCGAGGGCAGCGCGGTGGTCACGCCGCCGCTGGTGGTCTCTCCCTCGGCCCAGGCGAAGGCGAAGCGAGCGCTGACGCCGTTCTCCCACCATGCGTCGGCGCGGGCCTCGAAGCCCTCGACCTCGACGTCGGTGAAGTTGATCCACTGGAACACCGCCGGATCAGCGGGGGTGAAGGAACCCGACACCGCCTGCTGGCTGATGAAGTCCTCATAGTCCGACTGGAAGACCACGGCCTGACCCGAGACGCGGCCGCCGAACAGAGGCAGGTCGCGGACGCGAGCGCCGATCTCGACGCTGCGGCTGGTCTCGGGCTTCAGGTCGGGGTTCGGGGCCGAGGTGTAGCCAAAGGCCGGGTTGGAGAAGAAGTTGTTCACCTGGCTGGGCGTCGGGGCCTTGAAACCCTCGCCCCAGTTGGCGAACAGGCCGAACCTCTCGCCGTGCCACCAGACGACGCCCAGTTTGGGCGATACGTGGTCGCCGGACTGATCGGCGCGCGCGCTCGGATACAGGGGGTCGTCGACGGTGGAGAGGTCGTAGCTGTCCCAGCGGACCGCCGGGATGATCCTGAGGTCGCCATCGAGAAGGCTGATCTCGTCCTGGATGAAGACGCCGGCCAGGGTGTAGTCCGTCTTCGGGAAGGCGCTGGTCGGGAAGGTCTCGCCGAACGGCGGGACCGTCCCGTCGCGGACACCCTGTTGGGTGGTTTCTGACCAGTCGCCGCCGAAGGTGAGGCGATGGGCGCCCAGTGTCTTCACGGCGTCGGCGCCGAACCCGATGACCTCGTTGTCGAAACTGTTGTCGCGGGTGCGGTCGACCGCCGGCATGCGGTCCTCGAAGGTGAACTGCCGGGTCTCGGCCTGCTGGGCGTAGACGGCGACCTGGGCGCGATCGAATCCGACGACGCCATCGCCCCGCCAGCCGAGATTCCAGCCGCTGCGCCGCGTCTCGTCGTCGGCGCGCAGCTCAAGCACCGTCGCGGTGCGGCCGCTGAGCACGTCGGCGGTGGTGTTGCTTTCGAACCAGTCGTAGCCGGCGCGCAGGCTGTGGCCGGGCGCGATATCCCAGACGCCCTTGAGCAGGATGGCGTCCGAGCGGGTCTCCTGCGGATTGGCCATCGTGCGGGCCGGACCGACGCCGCCGACGGTTCCCTGGGTCTCGGTCTCGCGACTGTCGCGGCCGGTCCAGGCGAGCATGGCCGAGAACTCACCGCTGCGGCCGGCGATCATGGTCGAGGTGGTCAGGCCCTCGTCGGACGAGTTGTAGCCGACCCGGGCGCGAGCGCCGAAGGACTCGGCCGGACGCAGGAGGTCAGCGGGGTCCTTGGTGGTGAAGGCGACCGCGCCGGCGGCGCCGTCCGAGCCGTAGAGAGCCGAGGCGGGGCCGCGCAGGATTTCGACCGACTTCATCAGGTCGAGGTCGGCGTAACCTCCACGCCCGACGCTCTGGGCCCCGAAGACGAAGCCGTCCGGCACGCGGACGCCATCGACCACCATCAGCACCCGGTCGCCGCCGAGGCCGCGGATGGTGAATCCTTCATTGCCCGCCCGGCCCGTCGTGCCGAGGGCCGCGCCGAAGCGCGAGGGCTGGCTGACGACGCTGACGCCCGGCTCGAAGCGGATCAGATCCTTGATGTCGGTCGCCAGCATCGCCTCGATCTGTTCGGCGGTGAAGACGGTGACGGAGGCGGGCGATTCGTCGACGCGGGTCTCGGTGCGGGTGGCCAGAACGCTGACCGGCGGCAGTTGGGCCGGATCGTCGCTCGTCGCCGGCGCGGCGGTGCGGATCAGATCCTGGGCCGTGACCGATGGGGCGGCGGCGACAGTCAGGGCGGCGAGCCCGGCGGAAAGGAGGAGAGTGCGCATGGTAACGGCCCCGCTTTGGAAGGAGCAGGGCAATTACTGCGAGTGATTATCAGAATCAACCGCAATGACGACGCGGTTATTGAGCGGTGTTTTCAGCGTTTGCGGACGAACACCGTTCCTGCGGAATAGCCCGCGCCGAAGCTGCAGATCAGGCCGACATCGCCGGGCTGGAAGCCGTCGTGATGCCGGTGGAAGGCGATGATCGAGCCGGCCGAGGAGGTATTGGCGTAGTCGTCGAGGATGATGACGTTCTCCTCGGGCGTCGGCTCGCGGCCCAGCACCTTGCGGCCGATGAACTGGTTCATGTTGATGTTGGCCTGATGGAGCCACAACCGCTTGAGGGCGGTCGGGTCGAGGCCGAGGTCGGTAGCGTGGTCGACGATCATGTCCGAGACCATCGGGACGACGTCCTTGAAGACCTTTCGGCCCTGCTGGACGAACATCTTGTCGGTCAGGCCGGTCGGGGCGACGGGTTCACTCTCGCCGGTCGGCAGGGCGGCCCCGTTGAGGAAGCCGAAATTGTTGCGGATATTGTTCGACATCACGGTCTTCAGACGCGTCCCCAGAATCTCCCAGCCGCCGGTCGCCTGATCCGCCGCCTCGACAATGACGGCGGTGGCGACGTCGCCAAAGATGAAGTGGCTGTCGCGGTCCTTGAAGTTCAGATGGGCCGAGCAGATTTCCGGATTGACCATCAGCACCGCCTTGACCGAGCCCGAGGCGATGAAGTCGGCGGCCGTCTTCAGCCCGAAGGTCGCCGAGGAGCAGGCGACGTTCATGTCAAATGCAAAACCCTCGATGCCCAGCGCCTGCTGAACCTCGATGGCCATGGCCGGGTAGGGGCGCTGCATATTCGAGGCGGCACACAGCACGGCCCCGATCTCGCTGACTGGCTTGCCCCAGGCGGCGATGGCCTCCTGCGCGGCCTTGACCGCCATTTCGGCCAGGATCGACAGCTCGTCGTTGGACCGCTCGGGCAGGTGGGGGACCATCCGCTCGGGGTCCAGCACCCCAGTCTTGTCCAGCACGAAGCGGCTCTTGATGCCCGAGGCCTTCTCGATGAACTCGACCGAGGACGGCGTCAGGGCCTGGCGGGTGCCGGCCGCGATTTCATTGGCATGGCGGGCATTCTCCAACTCGGCCCAGGCGTTGTAGGCCTCGACCAACTCGGCGTTGGAGATGGACTGTTCCGGCGTGAACAGGCCGGTGGCAGCGATGACGGCAGTCGGAGAAGAGGCGCTCACTAAGGGTATCCGTGTTCTGATGCTGGCCTTCAATAGGCCGGTGGATCGCTGCGGTCGAGGCTGGCGATCAGGCCGCGTGCCCAGCGCCGCAAGCCGCCGGGGCGTCCGCTGTCTGCCGGTGACTCCGGGTCGGTCAGGTGCCGGACCAGGTCCTCGGCTTCGCTGGGGTATCCGTCGGGGGTCACATACAGCGGGTAACGGATCAGGGTCTCGGCGATCAGCGTGTCCAGGTCCACCCGGCGCCTCCGGCGTGGAAAGGTCAGGGCATCCTCGGTTAGCCCCCACCCCGCGTAGAACGGCCGCCCGAAGGTCAGGACCCGCTTGCCGCGCAACAGGGCCTCGAACCCCGTCAGTGAGGTCAGGGTGGCCAGCACGTCGCAGGCGTCCAGACACTCGGTGATCGACAGCCCCTCGGCTCGCGCGTCGACCAGCCCGGCGGTCCCGGCGTCCAGACGTCCGGGGCGGTTTCCGGCCACCGTGTCCGGATGGTCGCGATAGATGAGGAAGGCGTCGGGCATCCGCTCCCGCACCGCCCGGACCAGCCCGGCATTGGTGCGAATGTCCTCGCAGCCCAGCAGGATCGAGCGGTCGTTCTCGACCTGGCCTACGATCAGCACGCGTGGGCGGTCGGTCGGCCAGTCGGTCGGCGGGGCTTCTCCACCCAGATTGTATTTGCTGAGCCCCCCCTCGATCATAACCTGCCGCAGGGCGCGGGCCCGGGCGAGGGCTGCGGCCGGGGTCTGTCCGGCCTCGAGTGCATGCTCTAAAGCCGAGGGGTGCCTGCCGTCGAAATGGATGCCCACGGGATCGACTGCGGTCGACAGAGCAGCGCGGAAGTCGGAGCCAAGACCCCTGGATCGCAGGAAGCCATCCTCCATCCGCCAGAGGGGCAGTTGTGCAGCCTCGGCCGCCGGAGCCACTTCGGGAGACTCCTTGCCCGCCCAGACGACCAGCCGACCGTCACGCTCCCGGGCCGCCGCCACGGCTGTTGTGACCGAGGTGAAGAAGGCTGTCTCGCCGAGCGGACTGTTCATCAGCCGCCTGATCGCGCCGCGCTTGGCCGGGGAAAAGCCGACGCAGGCCGAATAGCCCGCCAGTCTGCGGGCCCGGTCCCGTTGCTGCAGCAGCCGCGACACGGCGGCCTCGGGGGTTGAAGTCCTTGCCATCACGGGATCGACATAGCGGGCCTGAACGATCAGGGCTGCCGCGACCAGCACCTCCAGCGACCGCCCAACGCTCCGTCGCGGTGCGGTGAGGCTGTCGGTGGTCAGCCCCCACCCGGCATAAAAGGGCAGGCCGAAACAGTGGACCGGCAGACCCCTGATCAGGGCCTCGAACCCCAGTCCGCTGGATACGGTAAAGACAGCGTCGACCTGAGGCAGCAGCACGTCCAGCGCCACGTCATCGACCGCGGTCGTGCCTTTCAGCGCCTCTGTTGGCAGGCAGCCGGACTTCAGCCTTATCACGGTCGCCGGGTGCCGTCTCACCAGCAGCTGACCGCCGCCTGCTGCCGCCCGGGCTGCCTCGGCCATGGCCAGAAAGCTGTCCCCGTCTGCCAGTCCCCCGGCAATTGAGGCGTCACCCGCGGTCTGGTCGACGACCAGAATGCGGGGGCCGGAGGCGCTTGGCAGGTCGAGATTCAGACGGCCCATACTGGTCTTGCTCAGGCCGGTGTCGCGCAGGGTCTGGGTCAGGGCGCGGGCCCGGGCCTCCATGGCGCTATCGAACCACGGCTCGGGCTCGCGGATCAGGCTTTCCAGTCGCGAAGGGCGTCGCGCGTCATGGTGCACCCCCAGGTCGTCGATCAGCAGGCTGTGCGGCGCGGCTCCGGCCTCGCCCAGCCCGACCGACCTCAGGAAGCCGTCCTCGAGCGCCAGATAGGGCACCGCCGCCCGCGCGGCCCAGGTCCGGCCGACCCACGACGTCCCCTTCCGCCCCCAGCCTATGACCGCCCGGGTGCCCGGCGAGGGCAGCCGCTGCAGGCGGTATTCCGGGACAAAGGCCTCAAGCGCGCGAATGTCCCACAGACCCGGCGCCGAAACCCACGCCTGCGGCCGGTCGTCCGGGATCATCCGCCGTTCCGCGCGCCGGTCAGGCGATCATGACGGGCCAGTAGGCGCCTTGCCGCCGCCAGGTGCAGACGTTCGACCATCTGGTCATCGATCCGCACCACGCCGAGCGCCTCCGCGTCCGGAGCGGCGAAGGCCTCGACCACCTTGCGGGCATGGGCGACGGCTGCCGCATCGGGCGAATAAG
>JAAXIW010000027.1 GCA_012270135.1 Brevundimonas sp.
ACCTTGTCGCCGGCCAGCACGCGGATGCGGTTCTTGCGCATCTTGCCGGCGGTGTGGGCGATGATCTCGTGGTCGTTCTCAAGCGTCACGCGGAACGTCGCGTTCGGCAGCAGCTCGCTGACGACGCCGGGAAACTCGAGCAGTTCTTCCTTAGCCATGCGGCCTCTCGCGCCCTGTGAACACCGGTCTGGACACGCACCGGACGAAAGCGCGCGCCGAAAAGAGAGCGGGCGTATGCCTCAAAACGCCGGGATAGTCGAGATCAACCGCGCCGGTACAGGGCCGTCACCAGGGTGAACATCCGCCGCGCCGTCTCGTGGTCCACCGCGATCTTGCCGTCCAACCGCGCCTTCAGCAGTTCGGCGCCTTCGTTGTGCAGACCACGCCGGCCCATGTCGACGGCCTCGATCTGGCTCGGCGACGTGCCGCGCAGCGCTTCGTAATAGCTGTCGCAGATGCCGATATAGTCCTTCACCACCTTGTTCAGCGGGCTCAGGGACAGACCATGCGCCTTGGCGAACTCCGGCCCGGCGATATCGAACACCAGCCGCCCGTCCAGCAGCGACAGTTTCAGCCTGTAGGGCCCGCGGTCCGCGCCGAGAGGCTCGAAACTGTTCTTCTCGACCAGGTCGAAGATCGCCACCCGCCGCTCGTGCTCGATCTCGGCCGTCGCCGCCGGCAGGGTGGCCGCGTCCAGTTCGACCGAGGACAGGCGGTGCTCGCTCACGCCGGCTCCGCCTCGTCGGCGAGGTGCGTGGGCGCGACCTTCGCCGGCCAGCGCTCCGACAGATCGGTCAGCACAGCGTCGAGGCATTCGACGTCGATGCGCAAATCGCCGCCGCCGGCGAACATCAGAGTGACCCGTCCGCCCGGCGCCTCGCCCGGCTCGAAATCCATGGCCAGCAGTTCCAGGGCGTTCTCGGGTCCGCGCGGCAGGCGGCGACTCTTGACCGCGATCACATCGCCGAACTGCATCGCCGCCATCACCCTTGTGCCGCCGCACTCCCAGCAGAACCGGCTCAGCGCCAGGGTCACCCGCCGCGCCGACGGCTCCCAGACGATATCGACCGGCCGCATGATCGCATCCTGCAGCGCGGCCGAGATGATGTGCAGGTCGTCGGCGTCCTCGGCCAGCAGCCGAAGAGGTTCGATCGGCTGTCCGACCGGCGCGGCCTCGATGTCGGCGGGCGTCGCCTCAGTGCTCATGATCCTCGCCCCTGATCCGGCGGATTTGCGCGCCGCAGGCCCCCAGCTTCTCTTCCAGCCGCTCGAACCCGCGGTCCAGATGATACACACGTCCGACCGTCGTTTCGCCCTCGGCGACGAGGCCTGCGATGACCAGGCTGACCGAGGCCCGCAGATCGGTGGCCATCACCTGGGCGCCGTGCAGGACTTCGACCCCCTTCACCACCGCCTCGCCAGCGTGGACGTGGATGTCGGCCCCCAGACGCATCAGCTCTGGCGCGTGCATGAAGCGGTTCTCGAAGATGTTCTCGTGGATGACGCTGTCGCCCGCGGCGGTCGTCATCAACGCCATGAACTGCGCCTGAAGGTCGGTGGCAAAGCCCGGATAGACCTCGGTGGCCACATTGACCGCCCTCAGCCGCCGCACCGGATCGCGCTTCACGATCACGCCGTCGGAAGTCGGCGTCACCTCGACGCCGGCCTCGACCATGTTGTCGGTCAGCTCCTCGATCAGCTCCGCCCGCCCGTTGGTCAGCCGCACCTCGCCCCCGGCCATGGCCGCGGCCACGGCGTAGGAGCCCATCTCGATGCGGTCGGGAATCACCGACCAGGTCGCCCCGCCCAGCGAGCTCACGCCGGTGACGACCAGCTCGTCGGTGTCGATGCCCTCCACCTTTGCGCCCATGGCGGCGAGGCAGCGGGCCAGGTCGCCGATCTCCGGCTCGCGCGCCGCCTTCTTCAGCACCGTTACGCCATCGGCCAGCACCGCCGCCAGCAGGGCGTGTTCGGTCGCCCCGACCGAGACGAAGGGAAACTCGATCTCGGCGCCCTTCAGACCGTCCGGCGCACGGGCGATGACATAGCCCTCGTCCAGTTCGATCTCGGCCCCCATGGCGGTCAGCGCCTGCAGATGCAGATCGACCGGCCGCGCCCCGATGGTGCAGCCGCCCGGCAGGGAGACCTTGGCCTCGCCGGTTCGCGCCAGCAGCGGACCCAGTACATTGAACGACGCCCGCATCTGTCGGACGAGGTCGTAGGGCGCGAAGGTCGATTCGATCCGCGCGGCGTGGAACAGCGTCTCCTGATCGCCGCCATGCCCGTTCTCGGTGACCTCGACGCCCAGCTCGCGCAGCAGCCGGCCCAGAAACTTGGTGTCGGCGAGGCGCGGCATATTGGTCAGGCGCAGCGGCTGATCGGTCAGGATCGAAGCGGCCATCAGCTTGAGGGCGGAATTCTTGGCGCCGCTGACCGGAATGGTTCCATTCAGCCGGGCGCCGCCTTGGATGGCGATGCTGTCCATGTCGTCTCTACAGGCCCGTCCCGAACGAGTTGTCCGGGGCGCGGGGCGGCTATCTAGCCCGGACGGCCGGGCAAGCGAAAGGCCGCGTGGTCGGTCCGCCGATGACTTTCAGTTGCTCGGCTTTTCGGTCCGGGGGGGCCGGGCCGCCGCCTTGCGCCGCTTCAGATTGTCCCGCAGCGCCGTGGCCAGCCGCTGCGCCCGCGCCGTGGCCGGCGACTTCGGCGGCGCCAGCGGATCAGGCAGGCTGGGCGGCAGCTTCGGGAGGGGGGCCGGGTTTTTCGACTCATCCATGGAATGATGAGACCCGCGGACAAAGTTTTCCGCAAGCGGGGGAAATCAGGGCTTCCCCCGTTGTCCCCTGTTGGCTATAGGGCCGCTTCCTCAGTTTCCGCCGCCGTAGCTCAGTGGTAGAGCGCATCCTTGGTAAGGCTGAGGTCGTGGGTTC
>JAAXIW010000221.1 GCA_012270135.1 Brevundimonas sp.
ACCGCTATCAGCCGCCCATGACCCTCCCCCACGCCCTGACCGGTCTCGGCGAGATCGCCGCCGACTACGACATCCTGCTCAGCGACGTCTGGGGCGTGATCCACAACGGCCGCGAAAGCTGGCCGGACGCCTGCGCCGCCCTGACCCGCTTCAACGAGCAGGGCGGGCATGTGGTGCTGATCTCCAACTCGCCGCGCCCCTCCTCCGACGTGGTGGCCCAGCTCGACCGTCTCGGCGTGCCGCGCGACAGCTGGCAGGCCTTCGTCACCTCCGGCGACGCCACCCGCGCCGAACTGGCCAGACGCGCGCCCGGCCCCGCCTGGGTGATCGGCCCCGACCGCGACTGGCCGCTCTACGAGGGTCTCGGCCTCGACAGCGCCCACGGCGCCGCCGACGCCGCCTTCATCTCCGTCACCGGGCCCGTCGACGACGAGACCGAAGCCCCCGAGGACTACCGCGAGCGCCTCACCGCCGGCGTCGCCCGCGACCTCGAACTGATCTGCGCCAATCCCGACCGGGTGGTCCAGCGCGGCGACAAACTGATCTATTGCGGCGGCTCGCTGGCCGATCTCTACGAAAGCCTTGGTGGCCGCGTGACCATGGCCGGCAAGCCCTTCAGCCCGATCTACGACCTCGCCATCCGCGAAGGCGAACGCCTCCTCGACCGGCCGGTCGACCGCTCGCGCGTGCTGTGCATCGGCGACGGCGTGGTCACCGACGTGCTCGGCGCCAACCGCCAGGCCCTCGACTGCCTGTTCATCGCCCAGGGCATCCACGGCGACGCCGCGCGCGGCCCCGACGGCCGCCTCGACCCGGCCCGCGCCGCCGACCTGCTCAAGGCCGAGACCACCTGGGCCCGCTACGCCATGCTCGATCTGGCATGGTGAGCACGGCCGTTCCTGCTTCAGGTCGTTTCGGCCTGAATCCAAAAAATGGCCCACTCAAAGGCAAATCAGGCTAAGCCCCGACCATGACCGAGATCGTCACCAATCACCCCTCCGGCGGCTACATCCTCGAGGAACTCCACGTCGGCATGACGGCCGAGAAGATCATCCCCGTCACCGAACAGCGCATCCAGCAGTTCGCCGAGGCCTCCGACGACTTCAACCCCGTCCACATGGACGAGGCCTTCGCGGCGAAGACCGCCTATCGCGGCCGGATCGCCCACGGCCTGCTCTCGGCCTCGTTCGGTTCGGCCGTGGTGGGCACCATCCTGCCCGGCGCCGGGGCCATCTACCTGTCCCAGACCCTCGGCTTCCACCTGCCGGTGCGCATCGGCGACGACGTTCTGGTCCGTATCAGCGTCAAATCGGTCGACCCGGAAAGCGCCCGGGTCGAACTGGACTGCGAAGGCTTCGTCGACGGCAAGCTGATCATGGACGGCGTCGCCCTCGTCCGCGTGCCCCGCCGCCGGCGCCCCGCGAAGGACTGACTTGATCGAGATCGTCACCGACTGGCGCGGCCTGCCCGACGGGCTGAAGGGCGCCGCCGTGGCCATCGGCGCCTTCGACGGCGTTCATCGCGGCCACCAGGCCGTCATCGCCGCCGCCCGCGACGCCGCCGCCGCCCTCGGCGCCCCGCTCGGCGTGATCAGCTTCGACCCGCACCCGCGCCGCTGGTTCCAGCCCGACGCCGCCCCGTTCCGCCTTATGACCCCGGCCCAGATGGCGCGCGCGCTCGACCCGCTCGGCGTCGACCGCCTCTATCTGCTGCCCTTCGACTCGGACATGGCCGCCCTGTCCGACGATTCCTTCGCCCGTGAAGTCCTGGCCGGGCCTCAAGTAGCGCGAAGCGCGGTAGGCCACTCAGACGGCCTCGGGATCCGCCACGCCGCCGTCGGCTTCGACGTCACCTACGGCAAGGGCCGCACCGGCTCGCCCGAGGGCCTGCGCCGCCACGGCTACAGCAGCGGCGACACCGTCAGCGTCGCCGCCCCCGTCGACGACCCCGACGGCCTGAAACTGGCGTCCTCCGCCGTCCGCGAAGCCGTCCGCGCCGGCGACATGCAACGGGCCGCCGCCATTCTCGGCCGCCCCTTCGCCATCGAGGGCGAGGTCATCCACGGCGACAAGCGCGGCCGGACCATCGGCGTGCCCACCGCCAATATCCGCCTCGGCGACTACATGCGCCCCGCCTTCGGCGTCTACGCTACCCGCACTCGCCTGCCCGACGGCCGCTTGGTCGACGGCGTCTCCAGCCTCGGCCTGCGCCCCATGTTCGCCCTCGAAGAGCCCCTGCTCGAGGTCTGGCTGTTCGACTTC
The DNA here is from genome assembly GCA_012270135.1 of Brevundimonas sp. Classification (GTDB taxonomy): domain Bacteria; phylum Pseudomonadota; class Alphaproteobacteria; order Caulobacterales; family Caulobacteraceae; genus Brevundimonas. Next base: position 2,262 of record JAAXIW010000221.1, read on the forward strand.
GACGGCGACCTCTACAGCCAGACCGTCGAGACCGAACTGATCGCCTTCCTCCGCGGCGAACAGGCCTTCCCCGACCTCGACGCCCTCAAGGCGCAGATCGAGGCCGACGCCGAAGCGGCCCGCGCCGCGCTGGCGCCGGGCTGAAGCGCCTGCTAGACCGCTCCCACCATGACCGTCCGCGTGTTTCGCCCGATTTCGATTAGCCGCCCGGCGTAGCGCCGCAGGGGCTCCCCCCGCGCTCGCCGGGTTCTCATCGACCTTCACGCGAACGATCAACACGACGAGACCAGACTTCATGGCCGACGCCAGCGACATGCCTTCCGGACGCGACTACCGAGAAACCGTCTTCCTGCCGGAGACGCCCTTCCCCATGCGCGGCGGCCTGCCCCAGAAGGAGCCGGCCATCATCGAACAGTGGGGCGACCTCTACGGGGACCTGCGCAAGCAGCGTCAGGCTGAGGGCGCGCCCCTCTACGTCCTCCACGACGGTCCGCCCTACGCCAACGGCGACATCCACATCGGCCACGCGCTGAACAAGACGCTGAAGGATTTCGTCGTCCGCAGCCGCTTTCTGCTCGGCTACGACGTCGACTACGTCCCCGGTTGGGACTGCCACGGCCTGCCGATCGAGTGGAAGATCGAGGAACGTTACCGCAGCCAGGGCACGCG
>JAAXIW010000271.1:0-903 GCA_012270135.1 Brevundimonas sp.
TTCATCGTCGTCAACATGGCCTTCGGCGCCACCCGCGCCTCCTTCCCAGCCTATCTGCTCGGCTGCGCCCTCGGCGTCCTGCCCAAGACGGCGCTCGTGGCCTTCTTCGGCGGGGCGGTGGTCTCCGCGGTCAGCGGCGACGGCGTCTGGACCTCGGCCATCCTCGCCGGCGTCGCGGTTGTCTGGCTCGGCCTGATGCTGGGCGTGCGCGAACTGGTCAAACGGCGCGAGCGGGCGGCCGGCGCGGCGGACTGAACAAGCGTGGCTTGACGGGATCGTGAACGGCTACGCTACGGATAGTGCCGATGGGGCCCCCAGCGGCGCCGCATGGGGCTTGTAATCCCCCCCGCACAAGGGCAAACCGGCCTTCGGTCGGTCAGGCGATAACGATCAGGAGGCGGCGCTCATGGGGATGCGGGCGGCCGGGGCGTCGCCGACGCGGATCACGACAGCGCACGCGCGCGGCCAGGCCCGAACGACCGGTACCCCGGATCCATGTTCAACAGCATTTTCGGCGCGATTTCGAATGACATCGCCATCGACCTCGGCACCGCCAACACCCTGATCTACATGAAGGGCAAGGGCATCGTGCTGAACGAGCCCTCGGTGGTGGCGCTCAGAAACGTCGGTGGACGGAAGATCGTCCACGCCGTCGGCATCGAGGCCAAGCAGATGCTGGGCCGGACCCCCGGCCACATGGAAGCCATCCGCCCCATGCGCGACGGGGTCATCGCCGACTTCGAAGTCGCCGAGGAGATGATCAAGCACTTCATCCGCAAGGTTCACAACCGCAAGGGCTTCGTGAATCCCAAGGTGATCGTGTGCGTGCCGTCGGGCGCCACCGCCGTCGAGCGCCGCGCGAGCACCGATTCCTGCCTCAACGCCTCGGCCCGCCGCGTCGGC
>JAAXIW010000271.1:913-2927 GCA_012270135.1 Brevundimonas sp.
CCGAGCGCCAGGCCGCCGAGGCCCCGGCCGCGCCGGTCACCCAGCTCGTCGAGGCCGTGAAGGTCGCCCTTGAGGCTACCCCGCCGGAACTGGCCGCCGACATCGCCGACAAGGGCATCATGCTCACCGGTGGCGGCGCGCTGCTGCGGGGTCTGGACGCCGAGATCCGCGATCACACCGGCCTGCCGGTCTCGGTCGCCGACGACCCGCTGTCCTGCGTCGCCATCGGTTGCGGCCGCGTGCTCGAGCATCCGCGCTGGATGAAGGGCGTCCTCGACTCGGCCCTTTAAGGCTCAGTCCCATTTCGCGCCTCAAATCCCTGTCATCATTGATGAGATTGGGGTTGCAGCGGTTTCCAAACGGCCCGGATTTTGCGATAGGCTGGGCCAGTCGGCGGGGGGCGTCCCGCTGATTCCCTTTTTCTGAGGAAGGCGCGCCGTGGCGTTTCGCGACGGACCGTTTGAAAATATCAAGGTGCCGCTGGTCTGGACCGCGGCGGTCACCGTCGTGATCGCCGCCGTCGGCTGCGTCCTGCTGCTGATCAGCGACGCCCGGGCCCAGAGCTCTCCATACCAGCCGGTCCGCGCCGGGGTGGAGACTGTGGCCGGCCCGGTCGGCGGCGTGTTCGCGGCCCCGGTGCGCTGGTTCGGCCACGCCTCGGACTATGTCGGCGGCTATTTCTTCGCCGTCTCCGAGAACCGCCGTCTCAAGCGCGAGCTGGCCGAGCTGCAGCCGTGGCGCGACCAGGCTATCGCCCTGAAGAACGTCAACGCCCGCTATGAGGCCATGCTCGGCATCCGGCCCGAGCCTCCCGTCGAAATGCGCACCGCCCGTTCGATCACCGACACGCGCGGTCCGTTCTCCAAGGCCCGCCTTCTGGATGTCGGCGCCGCCCGCGGGGTCAAGGTCGGCAATCCGGTGATCAACGAGCATGGCCTTGTCGGCCGCGTCGTCGGAACCTCGCCCAACGTCAGCCGGATGCTGCTGCTCACCGACGTGGCCAGCAAGACGCCGGTGCTGATCGACCGCACCGACGCCCGCGCCCTGCTGACCGGCGACGGCTCGGGCAATCCGCGGCTGGAGTTCGTGCGCGGGGTCGGTGCGGTCCAGGCCGGCGACCGCATCCTGTCGTCGGGCGACGGCGGCGGCTTCCCGCGCGGCGTGCCGATCGGCGTGGCGGCGAAGGGCATCGACGGATCGTGGCGGGTCAAGCTGTTCAGCGACCGCGGAGCCATCGACTACGTCCGCGTCATGCTGTTCGAGGACTTCGGCCAGCTGATCGACCCGGACGCGCTGAACGCCCCGCCGCTGGCCGCGCTCGACACCCTGTCCGACGCCACTCCGACCCAGTCGGCGGCTATCGAGGATTCGGCCGCGCGCCGCGCGGCGGCCCGCCCGTCCACTCCGGGAGGGACCGAATGAGACGCCCTGTCGCGGTCCGTGTGGTCGGCCCGATGCAGTGGATCGTCTACCCGGCGCTGATCGTTCTTGCGGCCACCATCGTCCTGCAGACTCCCGTCGAACTGTTCGGCCTCCACCTGCCCGAGCCGGTCATCCCGATGGTGTTGGCCTTCGCCTGGCCGCTGATCCGACCGTCCATCCTCGCGCCTGTGGTCCTGGCCGCCCTCGGCCTGCTGCTCGACGTCCTGACCTGGGGGCCGCTCGGTCTCTGGGGGCTGACCTTCCTGGTCATCTACAGCGTCGTTCTCGCCTCGCGCAGCTTCCTGGCGGGCCAGGACACGGCGGTCCTGTTCGTCTGGTACGCAGCCTGCTGCGCCCTGGCCTTCCTGCTCGTCTATGTGATCATGGCCTTCATCGCCGGCACCCCGGCCAGCCTGATCGCCGTCTTCCTCCAGGTTCTGCCGACCCTGTTGCTCTTCCCGTTCGCGCACCGGCTGATCGAGCGGTTCGAGGACGGCGACGTGAGGTTCCGATGAGCTCGGAACCGTCGATCTTCTTCTCCGACACCAACGAGCGGCAGGGCTCCTTCCTGCGCCGCACCTTCGTCATGGGC
>JAAXIW010000357.1 GCA_012270135.1 Brevundimonas sp.
TTCGGGACCACGCCCTCGTCAGGGGCGCCGTAGACGAAGAAGCGCCCGGCGCGGACCGGCGGCAGGCCGGACAGCGACATGGCCAGCCAGTCGGCGTCGGCCAGCTTCTCGACGATGACGGTCAGGCCGGCGTGGGCTTTCAGATGGGCCTCGATGCCGCGCACATCGTCGGCGTCATTGGGGAAGGCGTCGATGCGCCAGACACCCCGGTCCTCGTCCTCCTCGGGGATCGAATAGGTCGCGCCCTCCAGCAACGGATCGGAATCGAGCGCGGCGGCGGCGGCCTCGGCGGCGGCGCGCGGGCCTCTCGCGAGTATTTGAACAGCGGACTCGGACATTTCTCACACACCGCTATCATGACGACACGGGACCCGCGCGGGCGTGGGCTCCTGCGCCAGCATCAACCAACTGAACCGAGGGGTCGGGGAATCCATGGCTAAAGCACCGTCCAAGCCGAGCACCGCAAAACCGAAGGCGGCGACCGCCGCTTCCAAGCCGAAACCGGCGGCAAAGTCGAGCGCCGCGAAGCCGGCCGCCGCCAAGGCGCCCGCGAAGGCCGCCGCGCCGAAGCCCGCCGCCGCGAAGAAGCCGGTCGCCAAGGCCGCCCCGAAGGCGGCTCCGAAAGCGGCGCCGAAGGCCGCCGCCAAGCCGGCCGTGAAGGCCGCGGCGCCCAAGGCCGCAGCTCCCAAGGCTGCGGCCGCGAAGACGCCCGCCGCCGCCAGGAAGCCGGCCGCCCGGGCCGCGGCTCCCAAGGCCGCAGCTCCGAAGGCCGCCGCTCCCAAGGCCGCTCCGGCCGCCAAGCCGGCTCCCGCGGCCGCCCCTGCGCCCAAGCCCGCGGCCGCGGCGCCCGCTCCGGCGCCGGCTCCCGCCGCCAAGCCCGCCGCCAACCGGGGTTTCCTGACCAAGCTCCTCTCCGGGAGCTTCGGCATGCTCTGATCCGGACCTGAAACGAGAAAGCGCCGGAGGAGCGATCCTCCGGCGCTTTTTCGTGCGCGCTGCGAAAGGCGGTCGGTCAGGCGTCCGGCAGGTCTTCCGCGAGGATGGCCATTTCGAACATGAAGCTGCCGGCCTCGTCCTCGTCCTCGAAGACGACGCCGATGAATTCGTCGCCGACATAGACCTCGCAGGAGTCGTTGGGCTTGCCGCGCGGCTTCAGGATGATGCCGCCGGTGTTGAAGGTGCGCTTCAGGTGCGTCTCGACGCGCTTCATGTCGGCGGTGTTCATGCTCGGCCTCAGGTCTGACTTTGAGCGGCGGACCCTAGAGAAAGGCCCGGCGCAGGGGAAGCGTTTCCGCGCCCTCTTCAGATGACGAAGTCGTAGACGATGTCGGCGAGGGTATGATCCATGGTGCGGGCGGGCGCGGCCTCGGTGGGACAGTTGACCAGCCGGGCGGGGACGCCGGCGACGGTGCAGCCCGCGGGCACCGACTTGAGCACCACCGAGCCGGAGGCGACCTTGGCGTAGTCGCCGACGGTGATGTTTCCCAGCACCTTGGCCCCGGCCCCGAGCAGGACGCCCTTGCCGATCTTGGGATGGCGATCGCCGCGCTGGGCCCCGGTGCCGCCGAGGGTGACCGCATGCAGCATTGAGACGTCGTCGCCGACCACAGCCGTCTCGCCGATGACGATGCCGGTGCCGTGGTCGAGGAACAGGCCGGAGCCCAGTCTCGCGGCCGGATGGATGTCGACCTGGAACAGTTCGGACATGCGGCTCTGGAAATGGAAGGCGAGCGACTCGCGGCCCTGGGTCCACAGCCAGTGGGCGACGCGGTGCGCCTGCAGGGCCTGGAAGCCTTTGAAGTAGAGGAAGGGCTGCAGCAGCGACTTGATGGCCGGGTCGCGCTCGGCCACGGCGCGCAGGTCGGCGTCGGCGGCGGCGACGATGGAGGGATCGGCCTCATGGGCGTCGCGGCAGATCTCGCGCACCGACATCGGGCCGAGCTCGGCGTCGCCCAGCTTGCGGGCGATCTGGAAGCCGAGGGCGGCGGCGAGGTCGCCGTGCGACAGGATCACCGCATTCATCTGCGAGGCCAGATGCGGCTCGGCCCGGGCGGTTTCGCGGGCGGCGTCGCGCAGCTGACTCCACGTGTCCGAATGCGTGGCGACGACTTCGAGCTTGGGCATCCGGGTCTCCTTCGCGGGCATCATACCCCCGCCAGCATGGCCTTCGCCAATTCGCGCGGCAGATCGCCCTCGCGGGCCATATGGTAGGCGCGCAGCGTGGTCGCCACCGTGAACATGTCGCGGATCGAGCCTCGCGCGATCTCGCGCAGCAGGTCGCCGAAGGGGACGCGGGCGACGCGGATGACCTCGGTGGGGTCGGGTTCGGACGGCGCCGGCGACAGATCCCAGGCGATCCAGGCCATGGCGCGCTCGTCGGTGATGGAATTGGTCATCTCGGCCTTGAGCGCCTCGCGCCACCGCCTCGCCTCGAGGCCGGCCTCCTCGGCCAGTTCGCGGCGGGCGCCCTCGATCGGATCCTCGTCGAAGGGGGCGCCGCCCTCGGGCATCTCCCATGACCAGTTCATCAGGGCGAAGCGCTGCTGGCCGACGAGGGTGACAGTCCCGTCGTCGTGGACCGGCAGGACGCCGACCGACAGGTTGCGCGGGCGCATGACGACGTAGTCGGCCTCGAGGCCGGTCGGGGCGACGGCGGGATGGCGGGTCAGGCGCATCCACGGGTTCTCGAAGATGACGCGCTCGCCGGCGCTGCGCCACGGCGGCGGACGGTCGGCGGGATCGTCCCAGCCGGGCGTCGGGCGGTCGGCGTCGAAAGCGTCGCGGGAATCCGTCATCCAGCGCATATGGCGCAGAGGCGCGCGGACGACTAGCTAGACCGGATGACCGACGCCGATCTGGGCCTGGCCCTCCCCCCGAGCGACCCGATTGAATCGGTGAGCTGCT